>NZ_JBQCJW010000030.1:40541-44104 GCF_051967575.1 Solibacillus silvestris | reverse complement strand
ATCGACAGACATTATTTTAAGAGAAAAGTGTTCAAATTTAATGGGCAGAAAGTGTCCAAAACTACTTGACGGTTACAACTGGACAGAAAATATTAAATCCGAATAGATTTCTGTTCCATTTATATGTTGATTGTGAACAGAATATATCATGGAATTTTTAGCTGTATGTATATTTTGATTTAAAGGGTCTAAAAAATAGTTAGAATCATTTAAACAGAAAAAATACAAAGAATTTTGATTTAATATTAAATTATCAATCTCCCACTGACAAGAATTCATATTATAAAAAAAAGGAACAGAAAATAAATTATTATTTTCTAAATACCTCATTTCTAACTTTTTGGCATGAGGAGATATACTACATCCCACCATCTAAATATTGTTTTACTAATATCATAAGAATTCATTGGTTTTGACCAAGCTTCAGTAAACCAATGTTATATTTAGGTTAGTTAGGTTGAATAGTTGATACTGTATGTACCCAATATTTTATACATGTATAAAATGTTGGGTACGGTAGTTAAAAAAAGAATGAGCAATCAAAATAACAACTCTGTTCTTCTGCAACTGTATACAGATAATAAAGTTGTTTAAAAATGTTAGGGACTCTATTCAACAAACGGGTCATATTTTTAAGTATCGCTAATAAAAATTATCATTTCCGCAGTATGTATGCGTAAAGTTATTTTTCTAAAATAAAATGACGCCTGTGTTAGTAACGGGTTCGGTTGATGGAGAGAAAACATTAAATAGCAACAAATTTGGGACGCCAATTCGCATTCAATTTGGAAAGACCGCAAAAATTTATGCGGTGTTTTTAAAACTAGTGCTAAACAAGGTACGAATTGGATAGAAAGACCTTTAACTACTGCTCGCGGAGATGGGAAAAGTTATATTTATTCCAAGTAGAATCCTAAGTATGCGCAATTGGCAATCACCATCCTGCGAACGTATTATAACTTTTGTTTTGCCTTTAAGTCTAACGGAACAATGAAAACACCTGCCCAACGATTGGGATTTACCGATAAAAGTTCGATTTAAAAAATATCATTTATTTAAGGTAGTTCGCTTCTGTTAAGCGAACTTTTTCAAGGGGAATAGGTCATATATGTTAAAATAAATTTAAAGGTCAGGAATAATATTCTTAAGTTAATTATGTAGGAAAGTTGAAGAAGCGTAAAGTCAAAAAGTGATTAATGCTTGTTTGTTGAAGTCCTTTAATTTGATGGATTTAGCAAACAAATATAATTGTATGGGGTGGTTAATTGTTTAAAAAACATATCTTTTACTATTCAATAGTTGCACTCTTTTCCTTGCTTGTATTAACAGGTTGTGCTGGTTTAGCAGATTATGATATTGACCTTCCAGGAGATTACTCTGTTGTGCGAACATCTGCTCACCAAATTTTTATATCACCTAAAATTAGTGATAACCAATGGGGTCCAGAAGTTATTCCATCAGAAGTCACTGAGGTAAATTGGGATGACAACTATATTCTTGTAAAACAACTTGGTTTGATGAACGATCCAAATAGTAGTAACGGCTATCAAATTCCAAATAAAGAAGATGAACATTTTTGGATATTAGAGTTTAAAAGCGGAAAGGTATTTGGACCTCTTGATGAAGATAATTTTGTAGAAAAGAAAAATGAGCTTGGTATTTTAGAGAGTGTAAAACTAAAGAAAATTGAAAATTTTTCTAGATAACTGGTGTTTGGTTCAATTAACTCAATAAAATATTACATCAAAAAAACGCTCAAATTATTGAGCGTTTTTATTTACCATTTATATTACCAATTCACTGCTGAATCCCAGCTTTCGATACAATGAATAATGTTGAAGTTAAGCAAGCGAAAGTACAAAACGAAATAAAGGTTATTGAAAAAATTTGGGATGTTTAATTGGTGCGGAGACAGGTGAATTATTTTATGAATATTGGTTCGAATTTGAACATAAGGCTACTTATGAAGCAAAGGTTACCAACGCTGTACTTGCAATACCACATGGTCTTTCACAATCAATATCGGTAAATACCCTCTAACTGGGAAGAGAAAACAGAAAACAAAGAGTGGATTCAGTTCTAAAGAAGCTGCAATAGAGGCATCTAATAAGTTGATATATGAACTTTTTAACGATATCTATATTGAAAAATCTGATCAAACGTTTGCACTGTTTTCAATAGAATGGCTCACGATATACAAAGAAGCCTACGAAGTTAAGCCGGGTACGATACGTATTCGCTTATATGAATTAAACAAGCTAATGCCATATTTCGCTGAACTTAAGCTAAAAGAAATCCAGCGAAAAATTTATCAAGATGCGCTGAATAATTAAAAGCATTAGGATATTCCCATAGCACGATGAAAGGAATCAATCGTACAGACAAAATGATTTTCCGCAAAGCGCTAGAACTTGAGCTAATCAAAAAAGACCCTACAGAGTTCACTTATTTAAAGAAAGATAAAAAATCACTTAATGATTTTGAAGAAAATGAGATTCCAAAGTATATGGAAAAGGAAGAACTATCCTTATTTTAAAAACAGCTCGCACAGAAGGCTTAACCTTCGATTTCACTATGTTTTTAGTGCTAGCTTACACTGGTATTCGAAGAGGTGAACCCGTCTCATTAACATGGCAAGACATTGATTTTAAGGCGCATATGATCAAAATCCATAAAACGTATTACAATCCGAATAATAATACGAAAAACTACCAGCTGATTGTACCTAAAACAAAATCGCCTAGATGAACGATTGTTATCGATCAACTTGTTGTAGATGCATTACTAAAACATAAAGCCCAACAAGAACAACTTATACAACAATTTGATACCTCTTATAAAGATGATCAATTTGTCTTTACGAATACAAATAAGTACCCAGGCTATCCGATTGTAATAAAAGTAGTACAACTTCGTATGGCACGCTTATTAAGCGCTCTGTCAGTTGAGTACAAATTTCACACCACATTCCCTCCGTCATACGCATACGTCGCTCTTAGCAGAAGCGGGGGTATCGCTCGAACAGATCATGGACCAGCTTGGTCATATCGATGATCATACGACGGAAAATATTTATTTGCATATTACAAAAGAAATGAAAAAAGAAGCCTCCCATAAGTTTGCACAACTCATGAGAAGCTTCGATTAATTACTGTAATGTTAGCAAATCACTTTCACCTAACATACAAACCTATGTTTATCAACGGTTTGAACGGGATATTACATCATTCCTGGCGTAAAGTGATTTCAAAGTTTCTTTAATTATAAGAGTTTTACTAATTTGATTCCTCTAGCAATTCTTTTTTCTTTTCTCACTTTACTTTTTAGTGGAGCCGTTTGTTTTATACTGCTATTTGCGGCATTTAATAATACCCTTTCCCCACATTCCGGATTTCCTTCACCATCCGGGCAGTGTGGATTTTCTTCTTCATTACCTTCGCAATCTGGATTCTCTACCGCATTTGGGCAGTGTGGATTTTCTTCTTCATTACCTTCGCATTCTGGATTCTCTACCGCATTTGGGCAGTCCGGATCTTCCCCACATTCCGGTTTTCCTTCACCAT
>NZ_JBQCJW010000030.1:31202-40441 GCF_051967575.1 Solibacillus silvestris | reverse complement strand
CCGGGCAGTCCGGGTTTTCTTCTTCATTGCCCCCGCAATCTGGATTCTCTCCCGCATTTGGGCAGTCCGGATTTTCCATACATTCCGGATTTCCTTCACCATCCGGGCAGTCCGGGTTTTCTTCTTCATTGCCCCCGCAATCTGGATTCTCTCCCGCATTTGGGCAGTCCGGATTTTCCGGTCCCGGCTCAGGATTCGGTTCCGGCACAGGCGTTGGTCCAGGCGTATTTCCATCTCCCCCCGGAAGTCCTGCTGGAGGGGGGCTATATTCCGGAAGAGGTTCAGATATTGGGCTGTTCTCTCTGTTTCGTTCGGCAGCTTGTGGCTGTCTTTGTAAAAATGACTGTCTTTGCTCCTCGGAAAGTGCAGCTAAATACTTCTGTAAGGCAGCGTCCTCCCTCTGTTTTTTCGCTTCCTCCAACTTTCTCTTCTGCTCTTCCAGCTTTCTATTCAGTTCTTCAATTTGCCGTTTTGCTTGTTCAGCAAGCAATTGCTTTTGTTGTTCAGCCTGTTTTTGAGCACGCAGCGAAGCATTTTGCAGGGACTCCCGCTGCTGTAATTGCGCTTCCATTGATGCATTTCTTGCCTGCTCAGCCACTGAAAGAATCACTCCGTCTAAATTTGTTCTTAATGCGTCCAAATCAGGTTCATCAGTTATTTCTTGATTGTTACGTATGAGAGACGAGTTTTCCCCATCAATCTGCCTTTTCGCATCTAAAATCGCCTGAAGAACATTTGGACTGCCAGAATTGATTAAATTCTCCATGACTAAATTATTCGGAGTTGCCTGTTCTGGGAAAACGACAATTTGCTGGTTAGGAACCAATACTGGATTGGAAGGAGGAATCGATGGATTTGTTACATTAATTACTCCTGAAAAAAGTCCTACTACAGATTGTCCTGTAACAGGGTCCACACCGACAAAAAAGCTTGTCCCTTTAATATGAAAAGTTTCGTTATGGGCAAAAAATGTAAAATGATCACCTGTTTCATAAATAGGTGTTACATTAACTAAAGCATCGCCTGAAATTAAACGCAGTGATGTATAATTTTTATCCTCTTTGTAAAGTTCTTCAATGAACAGAGCAGAGTTTTCGCTTAAATAAAGATGATCCTCTGTGTCTGATGCAAACAATATGACATTTGAATTTGCCTTCGTAATGATTTTATCGCCTTGTCCTGCCTTCATCCCATCCATAGCCTGTATTTGCTTCGGACTTCCTGCTTTTTGTATATACACGGACCCGTTTGGAGCGACAATTTCCAAAAGCCGTCCTTCCTTCTCTGCGGCTGCCTGTGAAGAGAAATTAAAAAGCAAGAACAGGAAAGATGTGATAAAAAGCAGTGTTTTGCAATGCCTCATAGTTTGTGCCTCCCTTATAGCATAGTAATTACCGCATCGTATATTTTCCTATTTCTCCGCTTCCGCTCTGAACGACAATTAATTGACCTTGATCAATCAGCAGATCCGTCGGCAATTGGTTATTTACAGAAAGAGTCGAGACTTCTCCATTCTCAATAAGACGTATAGCATTATTAAGTGAATCTGCCACGAACAGCTGTCCTTTCTCATTTAATGCAAGGCCGCGCGGGTAATAGAATTGAGCCTGTTCAGCCTTTCCGTCCCGGTGACCATGAATACCGTAAATACCATTTTCAGCAAATTGGCCAGCAAATGTTGACACTGTATTTGCCTCCAGGTCAATGTAGCGGATGACATGATTACCGCTATCGCTCACGAAAAGATTCCCTTTTGCATCCAATAAAAGACTCGTCGGCTCATTGAAGAGGGCTTCGCTGATTTTACCGTTTTGATAACCGCCCGCCACTTCAATATAGCCATCCGCCATCTCTATTACCCGAAGCTCATTATTCGTTAATGTTGACACTTCACCATCTGACGTAATTTTGCGAATCGTATGATTGAGTGTATCCGAAACAAAAAGGGTTCCATCCTGTGCCAATGCAAGACCGTATGGATAGTAGAATTCAGCCTGTTCCCCTTTTCCGTCTTTGATCCCCGGATTTCCGCTGCCCGCATAGGTTGTTACATTGCCATCAGACGCGATTTTACGGATAACATGATTTGCGCTGTCCGCGATAAATAAAGCGCCATCATCCCTAGATACAATCGTCATCGGTGATTGAAATAAGGCCTCATCAATATTCCCATCCAAAAGCACGCTTAACGGACTCGACTCCCCACCAACAAAATAAGCATCCCCTGTATAGGTGCTTACTTGTTGATTCGAAAGCATGCGGATCATATGATTTTCGGTATCGCTTATATAATAGCTTTGATGAACCTTTGCGATATGCTGGGGTGATCTGAATTTTGCATCGTGTGCCTGTCCATCCAGATGTCCATAACTGTTTGAACCTGCTATGACAGCATAGTCTGCCAATAAAAGTGATGGTGCTTGCAATCGGTAAAGCAGTAAGGCAAACTGGCTGCGTGAAATCGGCTCATTCGGCGAAAAGTTTTGAGCTGATGTTCCCTTTGTCAATTTTGATGAATAGAGATTATTGACATAAGGATAATACCAGGCATCGGCAGGCACATCCTCAAATGGAAGCTCCTCGGATGTCCCCGGCAGCTGGAAATGCAGAGCAAAAATTTTTGCCATCTGTGCCCGCGTCAGAGTTGCATCAGGCCGAAATGTCTGATCCTCATAGCCTGTCATAATTTTTGAGTTGGCAGCATGCATAATTGCTTCGTAATAAGGGTGATTCTCTGGGACATCTTTAAAAGAAATATTCCCGCCTGGATTTCCTCCATTGGAAAGCTCCGCAAGCACTATCGCCACTTCACCACGGGTTATCGGTGCATGCGATTCGAATAGCGCACTGTCCATTTTTTCGGGTACCATTGTCTCAAAAAATTCCCATGCTTTTGCTTTTTCAGTGTCAGCATTCGCAAATCCAGTAGCCGTGGCACCGAATATGCTAAAAAGCACTACAAAAGCGAAAAAAAGTCGTTTCATTTTATACCTCCCTCTATAAATATTTAATATTCATAGGTTTCTCCATTTAAAGCGTCAAAAAACTTCGACACATATATCCATCTTATATATTTAATGTGGATTTCTTAAAAGTCATTAAATTGCAGGAATATTTAACAGACTATGATATAATATTCTTCATAAAAAGCTTAAAGCCTTGTGTCTAAAGAATCATTTTCTTTCAACTATAAAAAGCTAGTTATATAAAGAGTTCATCATCATAGTATAAGGTTGATTTCTATTATGGCTTGGAGACAAAAGAGGTAAAAGCGCTAAGAATGAAGTGCGGATGAGTCACCGGGATGGTTCTCAATACGATGATAAAGAACCTTCCCCATTGCTCCGGAGCTTAGATAACAGCTTTCTTATCAAACACACTAAAAAATTCGCAAAAGAGAACAATTATTTATTCCATCCACCAATCAAATTGGTCATACCATTTTAGCAGCTTTTCGTTACGGCAATGCTTTATTTTTTCCAATGGGAAAAGCTCTTCATACATTTCCTGCATTAGCATTTTTAATTCTGCTGCATTTTGGGAATTGCGGTGCAGTACAGTTAAAGCGAGAAGAATATGCTTGTACTCATCATATAAAGGTATTGTATAAAGCGCTATATCAATATAATCTGTCGGCTTTATACATGGCAATCTTCCCCAAAGTTCCATGATCAGCTGGTCGACAAAATCCATGGAATACGGAATTGATTTTCTCAAATATTTCGTTGTTTCATGAAATACGTAATTATAGAGAAGGATAGCTTCTTCCCTTCTTCCATTAACAGCTAGCCATTCGGAAGCCATAACCCCCACTATGTATAAATGGACAATTCGTTTATCCGTTTCATATGTTCTCTCATTCAGTATTCCCCAGCCCTCTTTCGGCTCATTAATTCGTTCGACAGCATTCATAAAATTGGCGAATGGCGAATCCAGTTGCGCTAAAATCCCTGCAGAAAGCCAGGCAAATTTGAAATAATCCAAATCCTGCTGGAAATCGATGGACCAGTAAAATTCCTTTTGCCCGATAACCGTTAAATAGCCATCCCATAGTTCACCACATGCTTTCATGTCATCTGCCTCAAAACATAGTAACATCGCTACTAGCAAAGACGTCTGTGTTTGTTTGCTGTGCAAAAATGCCATCGCTTCATTGAAATTCCCTAAAAGATGTTCAATGCATACCTTCCTTACATCTTTATAAATGTTCTTCTTAGGCAGTGCATCGATTTGAATATGGCAAAGAGCAAGCAGGATCATCTCTGTTACCAACGTAATATTAACAGTTGATAACCTTTCCACCAACTGCTTTATTGCATATGGCCATTCCTTGGATTGCCAATTTTCCTTTTCCGAATGGATCAAATGAAGAATTTCCTTATGTTCATCCAAGTATATCCAGTGATCTGTTGCATAATGGGAAAGCTGATTACTGATTGCTTCTGCAGCATCAAAATATTCGTAAAGAAATAATGCGGCAAGAAGTTTAATCTCTTTCTTTCCGTTATATTGTTCAAGACAGGATAATTCAAAAAGTATGACCAAAACTTCTTTCCAAAGCTCCAATTTGCGAATTGGAGAAATTGCGGCCATCTGAATATGGATATTCGGCAGCTTTGTCAGCCATTTCACCCATTGTCTTTTATCTTTGGCAAACAGCAGATCATTTTTAAATCTGATGGCATTCGCCAACAGCAAGCCCCTACCTATATGCCTGGACTCAGTAATATAGCGCCATTCATCATTTAAATATTGTTCATTGAATTTAAACTGTCCGTCATAACTATCCCAATATCTTTTTTTCCGATAGTAGCCCCATGTCCTTGCCAATTCCAAAGGATGCTCAAAATACGGCAGCTGTATTATGTACTGCTCGAGAAGGTCGAATTTATCTTTAGGAAAATGCTCCAACCACGCTTCATATATTGGATGGTGGCAAAACAACTTCTCTGCAAGTTGCTCACAAATTTTATAATCTGTCGGGCAAAATTTCGCCAATGCGACTCCTAAGCCGATGCAAATCGCATAAATCTCCAGATCCTCCGTATTAAGCAGATTATTTTCGGCATGTTCTTCCATCACGACCGCTGCCACTTGCGCGATTTTTCCTTCCAGTTGTTTTTCTTCATTCAATTCAGATGATGATGCAAATTTAACGCCCAATGATTGCAATATACGGATAGCAGCTGACTCTGTTCGTTTTGACCATAGTTCGATCGGATGCTTTATCAGAAATTCTGCTCTCTCTTCTTTTATCCGTTTGCATTCCAGCAAATTATTTGGACACAAACGTATTCGCCAATCTTCGCTTATCATAACAAACCTCCAGCATAAAACTTAATAATCGCTTAGTTGAATAGCTTTAACTACCCGCATTAAACCCCTTTACTTTCCAGTTTCGGCTTCCTCAGCTTTCGGCGAAAATCCTTATAGCTTTCTTTCCCCGTTAAACGTTTAAATTTCCTTACAGTATTCGCCATCTGCATATTAAGATGGAATGCCTGCATAAATGCAATTTCATTTTCATAGACTAATTGACTCTTTGCATCAAATAATCTTACTTTAAATCTAGTTGGCATATAAGGTAAGGAAATGAGCATCCTTTGATTCGTAATCCTCTTTCTTAAATGAAAACCTTGACCATAAATATGAATATCACATATTTCTATTTCCCCGCCAATCATCGACTTTCCCATTCTTTCATAAAAAGCCGCGATAATAGCTGTATGCTCTGGTGCGCCCAAGATGTTGACCAGTCTCAAATACGGATTCGGCAATGCCAGCAGCACCGCCCCGATAAACTCTTTATATATAGACAAATCATAGCCGAGATATTGTTTTGTTAAAAAGGCTACTTTAGCGAAATCTTGCTCGGTCAACTGATGTAATGTTGCCTGCTTTTCCTCAAACAATGCGCAAACACGAAATGCTACAGATCGTCTCGGCAGTATATGCTCCAATGCAGTGCTCGGGTATTTCGTTTCCTTAGTTAAAACAGGAACTTCCGCAGGCGGATCCAATATCAAATGATCAAAGGAAACAATCGCCACATTCTCCATCATTCTCGGACCTCTAAAATACGCCAATCCCTCTTCTGCCGTTTCTTTAAACTCCCTTCTCAAATAAAGTGTCCGTTCCTGATCAAGGCTAATGCCCACAAAAGGAACCTTCTCCCCATTTTTGTCCAATGACTCAATCGGAAGAGAATATTGTTGTTCAATCGGACAAGCCTCTACAATGGATAAAATATTGTAGTGCCTGTTCTGGATGCGATCATGAATCCAAAGTGCAGTAATCTCTGTTCTCTCATATTCCTGAATAATCGTATCTAAATCCATGACAACTCCCCCTTATTTTTATGGAAATTAGAACCCGCAGCATGGAATGGAGTAAATACGGAAACTCAACTATACATTGCCCCGCTCTGCATTTCCTTCATTTTCCTTATTTTAGTTTTATCATACCACCGCTTCGCCTAACGAAATAAAATGTCCATAATAATGGACACTTTGGATGGGGGTGAAATTCTAAGAAAGAAATATGCAGGTATTCCTTATAAATCAGTAGCTATTTCAGGGCATGGTTCTTTTTTTGAACAGGAAACAGGATATTATATTTTTATTTAAGTGGTTTTTACTTTCTCAGATGAAATGGAAATTATGTGGACGAGTTCTACTTTTTCGCATAAACATTCTACTTTACGAGCGGCGGGTTCTACTTTTGCTTGAGTGGATTCTACTTTCTCAGGCGAAGAGGAGATTATGCAGACGGGTTCTACTTTTTTACGAAAACGTTCTACTTTACGAGCGAAGTGTTCTAATTTCGCTTAAATTTTTTCTACTTTTCATGCAAAGAGTTCTACTTTCGCTTGAATTGATTCTACTTTCTAAGATGAAGTAGTAGTTATATGGGCGGAATTCTACTTTTTTAAGAAAACAACATTCTATTTTTCATGAGAAAGGTCCTACATATCACGAGGTGGGTTCTACTTTCGTATGAATTTGTTCTACTTTCTCGGATGAAGTGATAGTTATGTGAATGGGGTTTTACCTTTTTAGGGAAGCTTTCTTCTTTTCCATTGAAACATTATATTTTTGCTTGAGTTGGTACTACTTTTCTTGTGGAATGTTCTATTTTCTTCGGGAAATTGGAAAAATAGAAAGCCTATTACTAAACTTTCATAGAAATACTCTAAGTTATTGCTTTAACTGCCCGCATTAAAAAAGCGTGTAAAAAGTAATTAACTTTTTACACAGCTTCTCTTAAAATAATTCAAATCTCCCGAATTAACGTCCACCAATAACATCCCAAATAGCTAAAAAAATCGATAACATATCTGCCTTTCCTCCTATCGTTTATATACTAATAATGATAGAGGGATTTTTTTATATTCAGTTTTAATGTAAAGTATTATTGACATGATATTTTTTTAGGAGGTATGACGATGCCAGCAAATATAGGAATTATCATTAAAGAAATACGTCTGTCTAAAAAGATCTCATCAGAGACACTCTATAAAGGAGTTTTCTCTCGACAAGCGAGGAGTAACTTTGAAAAAGGAATAAGCGATACTACTGTCAATAAATTTTTCATAATATTGGATCGCTTAAATCTTTCGCTCGAAGAATTTTATGTGGCTTTCACTCAAAATGAAAATGCTGAATTACATTTATTCAACAATATTGCACCAGTTTTCTATGGAAAGGATATCGCTGGGTTAAAATTGCTTATAACAACGTTAAAAGAGGAATATAAAAAAACAAATAATATTAAATATTATCACTACCAAATAATGGCAAAATGCATGTTAAATTCACTTAACAATAAAGCGGCCTCTAATGACTTTGAAATCTTAAGTAATTATTTGAATAATTGTGAGTCTTGGGGGTATTATGAAATCATGCTTTTCTCCAATTCAATCAATTACTTTTCTCAAGAGCTTATCGATACCGTATTCAAAAGAGTAAAAAACACAATTATTAACTTTCAAAAACTGCAAAGATATAAAAATGAATACTCCATGCTTTTACTAAATATTATTACGAAAAGCTTGTTTGAATTTAAATACCAAATAGCTAAGAAATACTTTAAGGAATATGAAAAACTTGCTGATATTTTACAAAATGATATGTATTACCAATCAATGAAAATCTATTTCCATGAAGTAATAAGCATCATGATAAACAAAGAACATCCTACAGATGAACTAGAAAAAATAGTAACGATTATAGGTTATCTCAATATGAAAAATAAACAAAAACAATGCATCGACCTTTTAAAGCATTTGAAGCTTAACGTCCAAAAAAATCCAAACAATCAGTCAGTGATCCCTTTTCAAATAAAAAAATAGTTATAAAAAACATGAAGTCAAAGTGGAAAATGTATTTCATGTTTTTTTATTTTGCTTGCAGTTAATTTTTTAATTCTATGTAAATTCTCCCCCCACTGCAAGACTCATAAATTAAGCTTTTCCATAATGCTCATCATGGAGGAAAGGAAATCCAATTTTGTCTTGGATCAAGCTACTTTTGCTATAGTTTATGCCACTTTCTTTAGCGATATGCTAATTGAAAGAGGAGGCGAAATTCTACTTTTTCGTGAATATTAGTCACCTTGCACATGACATTAGCCACTTTCCCTATATTTTTTTAATCGATATTATTAGATAAGAAGGAAAGGGGAAGAAAAAAACTAAATTAGTTGAAAACAAGCGAAACTTCGGATTTATTATTAATTTGTCGCTACTCCTAATTTGTTAACTTTTGTATAGAATGCAGTACTCAATTATACGTCCATCAATTGTTGTAACCCTCTCACACTACGTCTTATCCTATAATTCTTCTCAAATTGATGTACATAATTTGGATTTTCCTGTAACCGATTAGTGAAGCCCGTTGCCTTAAACCTTCATCTGCTTCATTGCTCCATTTATTTCCCTCCATCTTTGCTATTTTAAAGCATTCAATTGCCGCTTCCTTTTCCCATGCTGTATTATATTTTTCACTCGAAGTGTTCTACTTTTCATGCGGGGTTTTTACTTGTGCTCCTGTTTATTCCGCTTTCTCGAGTGGAATGGCTAAGTTGGGGGCATAGTTCTACTTTTTCAGGGAAATGTTCTACTTTCTCTATTAATAGTTCTACTTTCCATGCCAAAGATTCTACTTTTGCTCCAGTATTTTCTACTTTTACTCCTGTTTGTTCTACTTTCTCGAGTGGCATGGCTAAGTCGGGGACATAGT
>NZ_JBQCJW010000030.1:22588-31102 GCF_051967575.1 Solibacillus silvestris | reverse complement strand
TCTACTTTTTCAGGGAAATGTTCTACTTTTCCTATGAATAGTTCTACTTTCCATGCGAAGGATTCTACTTTTGCTCCAGTATTTTCTACTTTTACTCCTGTTTGTTCCACTTTCTCGAGTGGAATGGCTAAGTCGGGGGCATAGTTCTACTTTTTCAGGGAAATGTTCTACTTTCTCTATGAAATTTTCTACTTTCCATGCGAAGGGTTCTACTTTTGCTCCAGTGTGTTCTACTTTCTCGAGTGGCATGACTAAGTCGGGGGCATAGTTCTACTTTTTCAGGGAAATGTTCTACTTTTCCTATGAATAGTTCTACTTTCCATGCGAAGGATTCTACTTTTGCTCCGGTTCGTTCTACTTTACCAGCCGCAATGGCTAAGTCTAAGTCTAAGTCTAGGGCGAGATTCTATTTTAAAATTGAGAAAGACGAAAAAAGCTCCACACAGCGATTAGCCATGCAGAGCTTAATGTTATTTAGTTTGTCTTGTTTCATTATATCTTTATAAAAACTTCGCTATCCCGTTTTTAATTACAAAATGATTGCCTAAATTTAATTGCGCGGAAGCCATTACTTTAGTATCAGGAGAATTTGCTGTTGTCAACGAATCTATTTCGGCCGTATCCGGGGTTGTTCCTGGAGGCTGGTCTCGCTTAACGGTATAATTAAACGTATTTTCCGCTGTTGTCGGATCCATACTTCCCCATGTGTTGCCGGCTTCATCTTTTAATACTAGATAAAATGTGACATCACCTTTGTCGACAAAATCAGTTGTTACATTTGCTCCAAAATCAATCAACCATGTTTGGGTTCCTTCATTATATGTCACATTTCCCCCTAAAGCTTCGAATGCCGTTCTCGCTTCGTCCGTTCCATATGGATTCGCTTCATTTGCATATACACTGAATTCCGGCAATCCGGTCATACTATGATCAATTTCCAATTCGCGTAAATTAGCGTCGGATGCTTTCACTTCCAATGTGAAGTTTTCGCTATCTGCCAAGTTTACTTCTGTCCCTTTAACCGGGAATACGCTCATCAATATCGGGGACTCCGTATCAACATTTTTCAATTCCGCAATCCGTGTTTCCAATGCCGACAATTTTGCAACATTATCCGCTTTCACCATGTTTTGCTGTACCATGGTCAAAGCATTATATAGGCCGCGCGCCTCATTCACAGCTGTTTCATCCGCCAGTGTTATATTCTCCGCTGTCGGGAGCGCTTCAATCGCCGCGTCCACCGCGATCACTGCCGTATCCGGTGTTGTTGGGCCCGGCTCTTGTCCTTTCAATTCCGCAATCCGCGTTTCCAATGCCGACAATTTTCCAATATTATCCTGTTTCACCATGTTTTGCTGGGCCGCTGTCAAGGCATTGTATAGAGCTCGCGCATTATTTACGGCTGTTTCATCTGACAGTGTTACACTATCCGCTGTCGGCAGTGCTTCAATTGCCGCGTCCACCGCGATTACTGCCATGTCCGGTGTCGTTGGACCTGGTGACGGATCTACTGGCGGCGGCGTCCAACTTCCTCCTGAATTATCGTTTCCTCCTGTACCTGGGCTTGGTGCTCCAGGGCTTGGCGTTATCCCGATGATCACATTTAAAATTTGCGAGGCAATCGCTGCATAGTTTGTAATGATTCCTGCGGCTGTTGAACCTGCTGGAATTACTAATTCATTTATTCTTAATCCAGCACTCACCGTAATTTCCGCGTCCGGATTATTTACAATTAAATTACCAACGACTCCTACAATGTTTAAGGCTAAATCCACTGCTGTTGTCACGAGGAGCTGACCAATCGTTGCATTTCCTGTAATTTCAAGGTTTACCGTTGAATCGACCGTTACTTTCGTGACAGTGCCATCAATGTTGACCATCGATACAGTAACCGCAATTGTAATTTCCGGAATTGTTGTATCTGATTCTATTGAAATATCATTGCGTTTCACATGGACATTTCCGGAATGGGTATTTTTCATTGTTAGCTTTGGACCTGTTTGACCGTCCTGTGCAAATCGATTATTTAATGATGCGAGAGCACCAACGACTGTATTATCCATAATTAAACTTCCCATTACCGTTGCACCATCAAATTCAACCGCTGTCATCACATTCGAAGTGACGGTTGCATTCCCTGTGACGGTCACATTTTTCACAGCTATATTGTCCGCATTGATCGTTAAGGAATCAATCGTTGCATTCGTATCAAAAACCGCCAATGAATCTGCTGTGCCTGCATTGTTTAATGTGATATTGCTTACTTTTGTAATTGCGCCATTTTCCACTGTAGCTGTAATCGCAGCCCCGGATAATGCTGCTTTGTTTGCTGATGTAAAAATGGATTTCACAGCGGCATTGAATGAATAGGCTGTTCCATTTACAGTTATCGCATCATTTGTATAATCCGCCAATTTGAAAGTGATCGTTTGTGCTTGTGGGGCTTCCGGAGTGACCGCTTTTTCCGCGCGGGTAATAAATGCCGCCATTTGCCCGCGTGTTACGTAGGAAGAACCATCAAATAACGTGGCGGTTTTTCCCGTTGTTACATTATTTTCATATAAAGCGGCGATTGCTTCTTTATAATCTGCACGAACATCAGTAAATGGCAAAGCATCAGAATTTAAAGCAGTTAAATTCAGGGCATTTGCGATAATTTTCGCTACATGATTACGCTCGATGTTGGCCCCTTGGCGGAAAGTGCCGTCTTCATAGCCATCAATAATGCCCGCTTGCTTCAATGCTGCAATCGCCCCGTAATACTGGTGCGTTGTCGGGATATCTTTGAAGTTCGGATTAATGACATTCGTTGTGTTCAAACCAAGTACACCTGCAATAATTTTTGCCGCTTGACCACGCGTTAAGTTGTGTCCGGGTTTAAAAGTACCGTCCGGAAAACCATTGATAATTCCACGGTCACTTAAACTTTTAATCGCATCATAAAATTGATGGGACGTCTGCACATCCTTAAAATTGCTTGCTGCAGAGGCGATGGGCGCGGCTACTACTACAGTGGAAGCAACGAGCGCCATCGCTGCAGTCGCTTTCAAATATTTTGATTTTTGACGTTTGTTCATAAAAGAATAAATACCTCCCTCATGTAATTTGAATTATTGCTGAATCACCAAAAGTCAATCAGCTTCAACAAACACCTAACTATGGATAGTTTCGAAAACACCAATGCTTCAGGCAATATTTAATGCAAGATTAATAGTTAATTTGTGTTACCGGGAAAATAAATCTTTCATCCTGAAACCTTTATACAACATCCTTAGTTCCCCAACTCCCGTTATTTAAACATTTAAAATATTTAGATTTTTACCATTTTCTTAGGTTAATAGCAAATAACTACAACGTTGGATGAGCGTGAATCAGCACTGATTAATCAAAAAAGCTTTATATAGCCAAAGCCATACAAAGCTTGATGCGCCCATATATAGAACAGAAATAGCTCTAGTCCTTTTTCAAAAAGGAGTTGCGTCGGTTAATTTCGTTTCGTGTTTATTCCCTATCCAGTTTACACTTTACTCAGCTCATCAATAAATGCAGATCGCCGGTAATATTGAATCTTCAACCGCTCCATTAACTCATTAGACCGCTCTGGATGACCGGCTAACTTCATTTTTGCAATAAGTTGTGCCACTGCCTTATATTGACTGTTGACTGCGATTTGCCGCCAGCTCTGCATCATCTAAAATCACCTGTGTAAACAGCTTCACCACTTCCCGATCATGATGGCCAGCTAGGGCGAGGGGGACGGTTCTCGCGGCTCACTGAAAATCCCTTTCAATCTTTAAATAGTGAAGATGACGGTCTGTTCTCTTTCCACTTATTCTGATTATGACTTACGATTCTAAATAAATCTTCGTCTCGATTAATATGGATGCCCATGGGAATTTTTCACCAATTCAGTGATTTCTTTTTCATCAATTGTAGCCTCTATTTCTTGCCCGTCAGATGTAATCAGCAAATAGACTATTCTATTTCTAAAAATTTCAAATTCCAAATAATTTACACGATCACTTCCAGCATATAACCTGTCTTTTGCTCAATAATTTGCTGGATTTGCTGCAGCTCCTCGGGTAATGGCTGTTCGGAAAGCTTTAATGCAACCGTTGCGCGATCCACATGCAGCGACGGGTTTTTCTTCACTTCCCAGCTTGGCGGAACCGTGTCCAATATCAATTGAATGATTTCGTTCTGCTTCGGCGACTTTGCATAAATAACCGGCATGCCGATTCGATAGGAGAGCTCCGTCAATTCAATTTCGTGGCGCTTTGCAATTTGCGGCGAAATGAAATGGACTTCCATCGCCTCCTGTTTCACGCCAGCCTTATATATCGTCAAGTTCCGCTCGGCAGCCCAGCGCTTTGCCTCCTCGATTGCCAAGTTATTTTCCATACGCGGTGAAGGGGTGCTTGCTTGGAACATATCGCTAGCTATGGAATTCTGTGCATTCGCCGATTCCTTTTGCTGCACATCAAACCCTGTCAGCTCCTTGAACTGTGCACATACCTCATCCGTAACCTTCTCTGACACAACCACTTTCTTCTCCTGTAAATGGATTGACGGAGATTGCACCGTTTGCCCTAACAGCCTGGATAATGCAGCTTGCAGCAAATCTTGGCGCACAGCGGCCGAAAAGACGACCGGCCAGCCTGTTGCAGCTCGCAGCACTTCGGCAATTCGGGCGCGTTCCTGCTTGGAAATGGCATCCGGGAAATCAAAATAAATCGTAATCTGCTCTTTCTCTGTGCCGATAAAGTCTGCGCCACAGCGAATAAATCTTGGATGTTCATCAAAATAGGCACGCACATGATCCAGCGCGTTATTGGCGTTCAAACGCAAGCCTTGAATCGGAAGCACCAAAGATAGCAGCTGTTCTTGAAGCTCTTTGCTAAATAAATAAACATTGCGCCCATCAGCATGTGATGCCGGTAATGCTTGTGCAACAAGCGCCACGGCAATTTGCTGCTGTATCGTTTGTGCACCGACAATCTGTACAAGTTCATCAAATGTGTAACTTCCTTCTGACAGGTTCGTCCAATCAAGCTCCAAAATGACCGGACGGCTGAAATTCAGCACTTCGCCTGTAACCGACTGCAGCTCAGTGATGGAACGGTTCCAATAGCCGACCATTTCCTTCACTTGCAGCAAAGTCAGCTTTATTTGCTTACCTTTCAATGTATGGCAAACAAGTGTATTTGTTTTCATGTGTGTCCCAACACATATCGCAAGCTTGCATGGATCGTTCGCCGCTTCCTGATAAAGTAATACTCCCCCGACTTTATCATTCAATGCATGATTCGGCTGCTGCCGGTAGCGCTTGCCGACGACGCCGCGCCCGGACTTCCGCTTCTCAAACGGATATTTTTCTCCATTTTCGACAAGCATCGGATTGAATTTTTCATCGATCAAATTCGAGAGCTGTTCACGCGCGGTATCATCCCCATGCACTAGCAATGTATAGGTCGGCTGCAATGTTTGGACAAAACGGTTCATCTCGCTCGCATCTGCATGTGCAGACAAACCGTATTTCCCGACACGGCATTTGACCGGATAGGCTACCCCCCCAAGCTCCAGCTCTGTATCAATACCATCCGCAATATTCAGCAGCTTCTTCCCCGGACTTTCCTCATCCTGATAACCTGTAATAAAAATCGCATTTCTGGGATCTGCTACTAGCTTTTGTGCATACCATGAGCTCGCCCCGCCGATGAGCATACCCGAAGAAGCGACAATGCAGCCGGGTTTGCCCTGTAAAATCATTTCGCGCTCTTTCGGTGTAACTGCCTTACAGCGTCCCTCTGTCAAGAAGGCATCGCCATTGTTTTTAATACGGTATGCTACAGGACCTTTAACATAATGCGGATATTGATTGTAAATACGGCTGATCGGTGTCACGAGCCCATCCACATAAATCGGAAATTCAGGAATCAGCCCCTTGTCCATATAATCCTGCAGCACGAGCAACACTTCCTGCGCACGGCCCAGCGCAAATGCCGGAATTAGCGCAAATCCCCCGTTTGCCACGACTTCCGCCACATCATGCGCCAACCGCGTTTCTTCCGTATGCCTGTCTGTATGTGCACGGTTGCCGTAAGTCGATTCCATGATGAGCACATCCGGATGAACATCATGTGGCACTTGAGCACCATGAATCGTCCGGCCTGCCTTAAAGCTTAAATCCCCTGTCACAAACAGCTTTTCTCCATCGCCCTCGATCAAGAACATGACAGCACCTAAAATATGTCCCGCCCGATAGCTTTGAATTTTCACATCCCCAAGATTCAACTGCCCGCTTGCCGGATACAATAAGAGTGATTGCAGTAAATCCGTCACTTGCCGCTCTGTATACGGAGGCAACGTATTGGTTTCCCTGCAGCGCTGCTCAAGCAATTTATATGAATCCCGCATCATAATATTCATTAAATCCACTGTCGGCGGCGTTGCATAGATTGGACAATCCGGATAAAGAGCATGCACAATCGGCAATGCGCCAATGTGATCGGCATGTGCGTGTGTTACTAGAATCACATCAAGTGTACCAATGCCTTCAAGCAGACCTAGCGCCGGCAAAGGATTGTCGCTATGCATACGCATCCCGGCATCAATCAGAATTTTCTTTCCGGCAATTTCAATAAATAAACAGGAGGCACCTACTTCATTGCCCCCTCCTAAAACTGTAATATTCATTACTTACTGCTCCTTTACACTTTTCCACCATTATAACACGGGGCGGGGGGACGGCGGGGCGAGGGGGCGAGGGGACGGTTCTCGCGACTCAGAATACCCCGATAATCTCCAATTAAAAAAGCCAACTCCTGAAATTAGGAATTGGATTTCTTGTGTATCTGGGCATGAAATTATGGAGGTTCATCCTATTCATTATTAAAAACTCTTTAGAAAGGATTATCTGCAGGCCATCCTTTATGTTCAGATGAATGTTCAGTTAGAGATATAATAGAACAGCAAATGAATATTATGAGGGGGGATGGTTGTAATATTTTTTACACTTTAGAATAAGAGTTGCAAAGTTCAATATTTTTCCATTACATTACAACTACTGCATAATTTGCATATAGTAGCATTCAGAAACGTTTCTTCAGTTTCTTTGTAAAATTCTGATGAGAGTAAAACATAAAATAAATCATATCATCATTTAAAATTACATGGGGTTGGAAATTTCCTGAGCTTGTACACATTACCTACGCGTATATCTCCTGTAATTAAGCTCGATTGATGAGGTTTTTTGAAACGCCTAAAATTCTTGCTATTTGACGTTGTGGGAGGCCTTTAATGGTTTTCATATTTCGAAGTAATGGATCTCGCTTGGATTTAGGTAAACTTTTTACTTGTGCAATAGAAAGTGAGCCAAGCATCTCTTTTATAAGCACCCGTGCATCGTCATCCGTTAGCCTTGTAGGTGCTTCCTCCTCATCTAAACAACTGTCTTCATTGAGTCTCTCATTAAATTCTCGAAATTTTTCAATTGCGACCGTTACATCTCGTGAAAACAAACGTAACGTCACTTGATGATCTAGAAAGTCGGAATCTATATGCCGGTAACCGTAATAACTCTGGCAACTACTCCATTTCCATTCTTCCATATGCCGAACGATTCTTGCCTTTATTGGATTCTGATGTATGTAGCGAACAACTGTTAAGAAATATTGTTTCGTCTCAACATCCTCACTCTTAAATCTGTCTTGGAAAAGATGGCCGGTAGTGAAGTATTTCCGATGATAGTATTGGACATAGCTAACACCGATTCGCTTCATCGTAACAGAAAGCTTTTCAATCCCTTCCCGTAACAGTAAATGGACATGATTATTCATCAAGCACCAGGCATACACTTTCAAATTTGCTTGTTGCTTGTATTTTTTAAGGGTTTCTAAAAATTGATACCGATCTTCCTCATCGTGAAAAATTTCCTGTCGATTGGCACCTCTTATCATGACATGATAAATTCCTGTCTTACTGATTGTCCTAGCATGACGAGGCATACCATCACCCCACTTTTTCATTTCATATTTTTCCAAAAAGTAGCTTTTCTAACAAAGATGGGGCAGAAGAACCGTCCCCATTACTCCCTCCCGAGCTTAATAAAAAACAGCAATAAAAGCAAATACATAAAAAGTATGGATATGGTGTCATTTAGGCTATTTAGATAATTTCAGCTCCCCAAAAAGCCCGGATAATTGTATAAGACGGTTCAAAAAATTTTAAATCATCTTAGCAAAACGCTCTCCCAACCATTAAAAATTGAAGCTTTTCAATTGATTAATTGATTCGTTAATTAATTTTTTATTGCTTGTATGGCTGGTATATAGTAATTTTCAAAATCAATATTCGGCCTTTACCACATGAAAAAGTCCCATGCAAGATACTCTCACATGAAACTCCTTCATTTCAATATACTTTATTCATGGGTCAGGAGAACCGTCCCCAATACTCATCGTATGCGTTCCCGGATTATATTGCAGTTTGATTTTTACCTGGCCTGCCACCGTC
>NZ_JBQCJW010000030.1:0-22488 GCF_051967575.1 Solibacillus silvestris | reverse complement strand
TTATCGAAGTGAGTTCCATCCCACCGGACCCCGTTAATATATACTTCCGTCAGTTTATCGCGCCAATCCGCATTGTCCGCGAAGTTGAATGTAAATTTACCTTTATCGATTTCATAGCTTGTAATTGTCGGGGATTGGGGCGGCTCGGGTATGATTGCCGTTACCGTGACATCCGCATAACCTGTTGCCTTCAGTACAATCGTATGCGTTCCCGGATTATATTGCAGTTTGATTTTTACCTGGCCTGCCACCGTCTTATCGAAGTGAGTTCCATCCCACCGGACCCCGTTAATATATACTTCCGTCAGTTTATCGCGCCAATCCGCATTGTCTGCGAAGTTGAGTGTAAATTTGCCTTTATCGGTTATATAGCTCGTAATTGTCGGTGATGGGAGCAGCGGCAATTCTGGAATAGTGACTATAATGGTTGCATCCTCATAGCCGCTTGCTTTCAATCGAAAAATATGAGTTCCTGGCGACAATGCCATATTTGAAATATCTACTGTCATACTGCCAGCTGCACTCGCTACGATATGACTTGTTGAATAATTATTTACTAATACAGCCGTAACTTTACTGCGCCAATCGGCATTCTCTGCAAAACTAAAAATAGCAGTTGCCAAATCAGCTTGGCCATAAATAATAGGTGGATTTTTTAATGCGCTATTCTCGTCTTATACATCCTGATAGATGCTTTCGATTCGAGCCCTCACCGTGCAGGCGAGTTTCCCCGCACACGGCGATCCGTCAAGTATGATATTTGTGCCTATTTCCTAAAGGCCATTAAACTATTTCAAAGTAGTTTTAGATTATAATGATCATGAGCTGCTATTTGTTTCACCCCAACCACCTTTAACCCAAAACTATTACAAAATAGTTTTAAAAATAATATTGCATGATTATTTTATATTTTACGAAAATCAAACTATTCAAAAGTAGTTTTTGGATATAATGGTGATGAGCTGCTATTTATCCCACACCAATAGCCATTTGACCTAAAACTACTTTATTTATGGGACAGGAGAACCGTCCCCAGTACCCATAATCCCATATAAAAACAACTTCACAATATCATTTGCGATGGCTTCAGGGTCTTTTTGCTGTGTCAACAATTGTGTAAATGTCAGTCGTTCGATAATACCGACTAAGCATTCAGCCAGTAAATGTGTATCAAAATCTGTGCGGAAATACCCTTCGCTTACCTCCACGTCCAAATTTTCTTTGATTTGGATTACAAGCTGCTTTTTTATTTCATCCGCATCTGCTGATATGTAAAAACCAATTCGCGTCAAATCAGGGTTTTTCGAGAAAAAACGCAGTAAGTTCGCTAAACCATATGTAACCCTTTCTTGAACAGTATTTAATTCAAGGGCTGGTTCTAAGCGGCTTTTGTTTACAAAATCAACGAGCCGAATACGAAACAAATCGACTAATTCCTGAAATACAGCCTCTTTATTTTGGAAATAAAGATAAAAAACAGGTTGAGTCAATGATGCGCCTTTTACAATGGTACTGATTTTAGTCCCGTAGTAACCATTTTGTGCAAACTCTTTTGCAGCTACTTGAAGTAATAACGCGCGGCTCTCTTCCCCACTTGCGCCTTTTGGTCTTCCTCTTGTCGCCATTAATATACATCTCCAAACATTGTTTAAAATAAAGTCGAGCAGCATATCCTGCTTATATTTGCCTTTAGTGAGCAGTTATACAGCCCAAACGAACAGTATAAACGCCCTCATATTATACCATTTACTAAATAATCACGCTTTTTCAGGAAATATACTTTTTACAAATATCATATTGACTAGATTCCTTCGCTCCTGCCAGTTTTCCCCTTCTCGCATGTTGCCATACAAGTCCAATCGGCTGGCAATCTGCACTACTATGAATCTGCCGCCATTCTTTATATTTCATTAGGACGACCATCCCTCATTATAAAGAACTTCAAACGTTCCATTAAGATGTTCCCTTATTTTAATTTCCTTAGGTTTCCACTTTGCATTCTAGAAGAACAAATGATTTAACAGTCAATTGTATCAATTGCCTCGTAATTATTTCATCTTACGGGACTTGCACAAAACCCCTAGCGTAGCTTCTTATTGTACAAGCTTGCTTCTAGTGCTTTAAACAATGGATTCGTTGTCCTAACCATAGAAATCTTTTAAAGAGCTCCGCCTCAGAGCTTTCTGAGTACGACTTCACCTGACTTCACCCCTTCAGCCTGGCCGCGCTTCACTGGATGCAGGAGGATTAAGCTGATGCGGTGTGACTGTTCCGCACCGGCTGGAATTGCACCAACCAATTCATCTTAATAGCTATCACTTTGCTAGTGACACACATTTCACATTTTGCATGCTTATAGTGTTGCGTTTCGTTTTATTTTCCTAAGGAGTTATATTTAGATTAATTGTCGGGATTGTAAACTCATTTCCATCAATATCAACCAAAGTATTTAGCTGTCCTGAAGAAGTGTTTAAAATAACTGTAAAAGTCCCTGCCAAACTAGCAGTCCCGCTATTTCCTGCAGGCTTAATAATTATAGCTTTCGCATTATCGGGAGAAGTGGCTGCTGTGCCATATCGAATTTCCGAACCATCATTACCCTTCATAATTGCTTCTGTGCCTAATGGTAATTGAATCACCTTATTAAAAGTAGCTACAATTTCCGATATATCCGTTCCTTCAGTTACATTAAATACAAACTCATTGGAGCCATTTCCAGTAGCTTCGATGTTTTTGTCCCCAACTCTTGCTGTCAAACTTAATAATTTTGGAGTTTCTATCGCTACTAAATGAACTTCCACTACTTTACTTGCCTCTTTCACTTCTACCGACCCAGCTACAGTTATATAGCCACTTTTAGACACCGTGTAATAATACGTGCCTGCAGCTACTTTCATTGGGTCTTTCACTTCAATCGTCCTGCTTTCATCGCTGTATACTTTAATTGTTGCACCGTCCAACATTGTAGAACCAGCTTTTGCCGCGAATAGGATAGCCACAGTTTTTTGGGGAGCATTTTCCCCTGAACCCGGGGAGGGAGCAGGACTAATGGGATTTGGATACCCACTTTCAACAGTGCTATCGTTGCCCGTGCCAGATGTAGTGCCCATAATGATAATTTTTATAATTTGTGAAGCAGCATCTTTATAGTTTGGGACTATTTCCGCTGCTGTTGAACGAGCTGGAATCCATAATTCATTTATTGTTAAAGCTTCGCCTACTGTAATTTGAGTAGCCGGATTTTGAACCATTAGCACATTTATCGTACCTCGTACATTCAAAGCTAGCTTCACTGCCGTTGTTAATAATATTTCACCGATATTTGCCGTTCCTGTAATTTCAAATGCTGCTGTTGATTGCACTGTTACTTTTGTAATCAAACCATTTAAGTTAATGAATGCAACAGCTGGTGCCACCACAACCTCTGGAATCGTACTATCGGATACTACCGAAACATTGTTACGCATTACATGCACTTTGGAAACAGGGGTGTTTTTCATTTTTACTTTAACGCTTTTTTGTCCATCGTTTGCGAAGGCATTGTCTATTGAAGCGATTTCATCAAAGAATGCATCATCTATAATCAAATCACTATGCAATGTCGCACCATCAAACTCAAACTCTGCCGCAACACTCGAAGTCGCTGTCACATTTCCTGTTACGGTAACATTTTTAACGGTTACATAGCCTGCATTGATTACCAACGAGTCGAGTGTCGCAACGGCATCAAATACAACTGCCCCATCCGCTGAGCCCGCATTATTTAAAATTACTTTACTAACTTTTGTCACTGCACCATTTTCCATAGTTGCCGTAATCGTAGCATTAGTCAGTGCCGCTCTATTCGCTTCCGTAAATATCGTTTTTACAGCTGTCGCTAATGGGTAGGTTTTCCCCTCAACTGTTATGGACTCATCGGAATAATCGGTTACTTTAAAGTTAATTGTTCGTGCTTCCGTACCTCCTTGATCAACGACTTTTTCTGCGCGTTTAATAAATGCGGCCATTTGCCCGCGTGTCACATTTGAAGAACCGCCAAATAATGCCGGGGTCTTGCCTGTTGTTACATTGTTCTCAAATAAGGCGGCAATGGCTTCCTTATAATCCGGATGTACATCTGTGAACGGTAATCCATCTACATTTGCCGTGGTTAAATTTAATGCTTTGGCAATGATTTTCGCTACATGGTTTCGCTCGATGCTCGCTCCCGGACGAAATGTTCCGTCTTCATACCCATCAATAATGCCCTCTTGCTTTAATGCTGCGATAGCCCCGTAATATTGATGGGTTGCCGCAATGTCTTTGAAGTTCGGATTGTTGACATTTGATGTGTCTAAATCGAGCATCCCTGCAATAATCTTCGCCGCATGTCCACGTGTCAAATTTTGATCAGGTTTAAAAGTTCCGTCTTCATATCCATTAATAATGCCACGATCACTTAAACTTTTTATTGCATCAAAAAATTGATGGGATGGCTGCACATCCGCAAATGTACTAGCCTCTGAAGCGGCTGGCACTAACACTGTTACGGCTGAAGCCGCTAAAGTTGCCGCTGTTGTTGCTTTTAAAAACATCGATTGCCGTCTTTTATTCATACTTAAACACGTACCTCCTTTTCCTGTATTTTTTTGAATAATTCACCTATAGTGAATATTTTTAATTATAACTTTAAATATACTACTTTTCCATAGTTTTTGTATTAACGGGGGCGAGGGTAATTTTGGAGATGAGAAAAGTAAAAAGCCCTTCATTCTGCTGGTAGAATGAAAGGCCCTATTTTGTATTTCAATGTATTAAATATCAGGAAGAAAATCACCGTCCGAAATTTCCCTCTCAAATCACTCCTTTATCTTTTCTGCCATGTACAATTGTCTCTTGCCGAAAACTGCCGTATCGCTGCATTTATTTTCCTTACTTAAATTTTATAATAGTTTGTGACGCCCCATTGATGTAAGTGACTGTTACATTGGCAGGCAAATTGCGGATTTCCTTTACATTTTGGCCATCAATAATAATTTCCCCGATTTGAGTATTTTTAAAATCAATGATTGCATCCGCTTTTTTCGGGCGGATTGTCAATGTTTTGTCCGCGAGCCCGCTGCCGTGGAATTCCGCATATTGGCTCGTTACGACAATGCCATTTCGGATATTTGTATTTTCACCTAATGTAAGCGAAATGCTTGGGCGATTGATTACGAGTTTCCCTGTTTTGTAATTTCTGAAGCTATATACTTTTTCAGGCGTGATCGGCGTTTCCTCTTTATCAGCCTTCAAATCAATTTGGACTAATACAGGGTCATGGTCAGATGCGCGGCCTTGCGCTTCTGTAAAGTTCGCATTTATATGAATCATATCAATCTCCGTCACATCAGCAAGATTATTGGATACTAAAATATGGTCCAGCACTTGGTTGTTCCCTTGGAAGAAGTAGCTAAAACGATCTTCCACCAACGCTTTATCAACCATATTCGTTAAAACACCGCCTTTTAGCGCTTCAAGTGCCGGCGTGAATTCAAAATCATTCATATCGCCCGCCACGACAATGTTTAAATCAGGATTTTTCGAAAGACCCTCATCGATAAAATCATTAATTGTCTGGGCGAGCTGAAGACGCTCTTGTACAGAATCTAAAACTGGCGGCTGAGTTGGCCCCCATAACGAATCGTCCCCACCTTTTGAATTTAAGTGGGCTCCGATAATGACTACACGCTCCTCTTGGAATTCAAATTCGGCCGCAATCGGTTTGCGTGTATCTTCAAATTTTGATGGATCGATAAAACCTGGGTTCAATGCCAAGTTTCCATCTGCTGTCCATGCATTTGCCTGCTCACCTGTTCCTTGTGCTCCTGTCACTAATGAAACCCGTGTTGGATTATATAAATAGCCGACGCGAATATTCCCGCCTGGCGCCCCTCCAACTGTATTGTTGATCGGCATGACGTCAATCCAATCATAAGCAGGACCGCCCGCAGCTTTAATGGCATCGATTAAACGCATATAGCTTTCCGATGCATCGGCATTGCCTGAATCGGTTTCGCCGTCATTATCCTGCACTTCGACCGATGTAATAATATCAGGGGATTTCATATTGACCACAAATGTCGATGCGATTTTCGCCACTTTTTCGTCTGATGTGTTGGCACTGTTATTTGAGAAGTTTTCGATATTGTACGCAGCGACATTTAACTTATCTGCCACGGGCAATAGATGCGTCACTTCCTGCTGCAGATTAGCCTTTGTCACTTCCGGGAAAATTTTATTTGTATTGAGTCGATAGCCATCCGAGAAATTCTCCACGAATCCGACAAGCGCTTCATTAAACCGGTCACCCGATTCATAGTTTTTCCCCGATACCCCTTCCAGCATAATTTTTTCCGGGTTGTAATCATCTGCAGCAATATTTAATCCGCCGTTCGCATTGAATATATTGTTTGTTGTATTTGGCACAACAATTGGCGAGTCATTATTATAGATTGGTCCAATCACCCTCGCATCCGGGAATGATACACGCATATATTCGATTGATTCCCAAAAATCGATGCCGTCTTCATGCGGATCGAAAATTGCAAAACTATCGTTGTCGATAATTTTGTTCGGCGGGAACAAGTCCTCTCCAATAACAAGAACTTCCGGGACTGCTGCCGTACCTGTTTTCTCCACAGTACTTGCTGCGATTTGCGTATCTTTTAAACGGGAATTTCCGCCAGCTTCCGTTACAATGCCCGTGACTTCCACAGCATCGCCTGCTGCCAAACGATGTGCCGATTTATTCACTTTAATCGCCATTGATTTCACTCCATCGAAAGTTGAACGATTTTCTTGCATAATAAAGCTGGAAGAATCAATAACAAAAGTTACAATCCCTTCAACATCGTTTACAGTTAAACCGATATATGGCGATGTATGATTTGCCCCTTGAATATCGCTAATTTTTGCATTCGCCGTGTCTATAATTTCATAGACAAATATTGCAATGGCACTGTCTGTCAATCCTTCTTTTACCGCAATCGCTTTAATCGTCACTGGCTCATTAACGGCAATTTCACCCGTATATTTTGTACTTGCTGTTGTGGGTGTCATGCCATCCAATGTGTAGTAAATCGTCGCGCCTTCCGTCATTGTAGAAAGAGCCACATTCGTTCCAGCCGTGACGCCGCCTGTATGGGAAGCTTGGACGTTTTGAACTTTTGTCGTATCTTCAATAATGCGGATTGGAAGCAGCTGGTGATTCGTATATTGCCCAACGATTCCCGTAATTTCACCGTACGTTTTTCCATCCACTAAACCCGAGTCTCTTGTTTTATCATAAATCGCAAATGTTCCCGCTGCATCGGTGCCCGTAAAATTTTGACCCGAGCCCGTAATTGCGACATTTTTTAGCGTTACTAGCCTTGATTCATTGTCTTCTGCAATCCCTGCACTTGTAATAACTTGCGGCTCTGGCACTGTCGATTGTACCTGTGTGCCGATGATTTTAATATTCGTTAATTGCTTCAACCCGCTGTATTCGGCTACTTTGCCTTGAACTGTCACGTAATCCCCGACATTTGCTGATAGGCTATCCGCCGGGTAAATTGCAATTGCTGTTCCTTGTTCATCTTGGATATGAGCCGTAGCTGTTTCCAATTTTGCTGTTACGACACCTGCAACGATTACTTCTTGACCGGCTAAAGCATTACGCGCATCTGCGATCGAAATAATTGTCGGTTCTGCTTTCATTGTGTATGCAAATGCAGCAATTTCGCTATCGTCCAAGCCTGTTGCCGTCGCGAACGCTTTAATTGTCATAGCTTCATTTACAACAATGCCTGCTGCCGCTTCGTAAACCATGCTGGCAGTGGTTGGTTCAGTGCCATCTGTTGTGTAATAAATCGTTGTGTCAGGCGTATCTGTTGCCAACGTTACCTTTGTTCCTGCAAAAACTTCACCCGGCTCCGGGTATGCTTTAATATTAGTCCCTTGTATTGGGGCATAATTTGTCACTAAGCTGAAGCTTTCCGCACTTAATGTTTTCAATTGGTATGTCCCATTATAAATAGAAGCGATTCCTGTTACTGTTATAACGTCATTATTGTTGTACCCAGCCGCCTCAAAATCAGCTAGTTGATAGCCAGTCCTGTTGTCGTGGCGAACTAATAATTCATTATTTGCCGAATCGAATGCTTTAAATTCAAATGTGCCAAACGTGCCAGAAGCTTTTAACTCTTTGATTGTCACATTTTCAATTGTTATTAATTCACCTTGTGTACTATCATTTATAATCGGTAAATTCACAGGTTGGGGCGCCGGCGATAGTCCTGTTGACATGAATTCGATTGTTGGCAAATTGAACTGTATTTCTCCATTATATAAACTTGTTTCACCCGTGATTTTTACTGTATCCCCAATAGTTAAATTACTTGCCTCCGCAGAATTTGAGTAAACATAAATCCCTGCTGAAGCATCTTGCACGTAGAAAGCATTTCCTCCCCAGCTGCCTGGCTTTGTCGTAACCGTTCCCTGTATTTGAACTGTTTGCCCAGTTTCTTTAGCTGCTCGGGCATCGGCGATTGTTGATATGTTTCCTGTAGCTTCAAATTGATTAAGCTCTTCGGCAGCCCCCGTATCACCTGTTGTTTCCGCCTTTGCAGCAGCTAGATGGGGAAGCATCATTGACAATACAAGCAAAAATGTTAATGCAATTTTAAAAAAGGCATGATTGAATCCATTCTTCTTCATATGTTTAGCTCCTTATGATTTTTTAGTTAAGCATCCCAATAAAGGAAGACACCCACTTATCTTCTTCCGGAAAAACAATGCATTAGTCGATAACCGTATTCCCTTCAATCGTTAATCCATCAATCGTAATGTTCACATTCGGGGCATCAATTAACAAATCTCCAGTAATTATCCCCATCCCACCTGTTGGGGATAATGAGTATGTGCCAGTAGCTGCTGGGGCTGTGATTGTCACATTCCCCGTCAATGTATGGCCGTTCAAGTCAAGATTCACTAATTCCGCCAACGCGATATCTGCTGTCACTGCATTCATGAACTTGATCGTATCACCACCTTTAGCTGTTTTTAAAGCTTGGGTTAACTCCGCCAAACTTCCTACATTATAATTTTTCACTTCCCCTACTGGCGGGTTAACCGGATTTGGTGTAGCACTTCCCCCGCCTGTATTGCCTCCTGTGCCCGGATTTCCCGTGCTTGGTGTCGTGCCAACAATCACCTTTTTAATTTGGGAGGCGACTGCCGCATAGTTGGCAATGATTGCGGCTGCCGTTGAACCTGCCGGGATTGTTAATTCGTTTATTGTCAATCCAGCGCTTAATGTAATCTTAGCTGCAGGATGATTTACAGTTAAACTGTCCACTGTACCCAAAATTTTTAAAGCCAGTTCCACCGCTGACGTTAGTATTAGTTGCCCGATATTGGCGTTCCCTGTCATTTCAAGTTTTGTAGTTGATTCCACCGTTATTTTTGTGATAGTGCCATCCAAGCGAATGGAAGTAACGGTTGCAGCGATTGTAAGCTCCGGGATTGCCACATCCGTTTCAATGGATATATCATTACGTTTTACATGCACTTTTCCAGCACGCGAATTTTTCATCGCTACTTTAGGTCCCAGCCGCCCGTCATCCGCGAATTTGTTGTTTAATGAAGCAAGGGTACCATAAACAGCATTATCCACAATTAAATCACCGGAAATCGTTGCGCCATCAAGCTCAAACTCAGTTGCCACATTTGAAGTGATCGTTACATTGCCTGTGACAGAGACATTTTTCACTGCTATATAGTCTACATTGATTGTTAAGGAGTCAATCGTTGCATTTGTATTGAATACAACAGGCGATTCAGCATTTCCTTTATTATTCAATGTCACATTATTCACTTTTGTCATGACGCCATTTTCGACTATCGCTGTAATCGTCGCGTCCGTTAATGCCGCTTTATTCGCTGCTGTAAAGATTGATTTTGCTGAATTGCTGTAGGAATAACTTGTCCCGTCAATAACAATTTCCGTCGCTGTGTAATCTTCAACTTTAAATGTCACACTTTTGGCAGGTGCTGGAGTAGGGTTGCGTACTGCCTCTGCACGTGTAATAAATGCCGCCATCTGCCCGCGCGTTACATTGGAGAAACCATCAAATAATGTAGTGGTCTTGCCTGTTGTTACATTGTTTTCATATAAAGCGGCGATCGCTTTTTTATAATCCGCGCGAATATCCGTGAAAGGAAGATTATCCGTATTTTCAGCTTCCAATTTTAAGGCGTTGGCGATTATTTTCGCTATGTGATTACGCTCGATGTTTGCCCCTTGGCGAAATGTACCGTCTTCATAACCGTCAATAATGCCCGCTTGCTTTAATGCTGCGATGGCTCCGTAGTATTGGTGCGTTGCTGGAATATCTTTAAAGTTCGGATTGCTTACATTCGTTGTATCGAGTTCCAATACCCTTGCAATAATTTTCGCCGCTTGTCCCCGCGTCAAATTTTGCCCCGGCTTAAAAGTGCCGTCCGGGAAACCGTTAATAATGCCGCGGTCGCTTAAGCTTTTAATGGCATCATAAAATTGATGTGTTGGCTGGACATCCCTGAAACCGCTTGCTTCAGGGACGACCGGTGCAACGACTACGACCGCCGAAGCTGCAACCGCCATTGCCGTTATCCCCTTTAAATACTTCAATCTCCGCTTATTCATACCTGAAAATTCCTCCTCTTTTCTATTTAGTTAAGATTATTTCACCAATAGTTAATAGAGATTAGCTTGAATTATTAAAATCCCAATTGCCATAATTTTGTTTAACATAGTAATTTTAGCAGAAGGGTAGTAAATATATTGTAAATTAATGTGAATTTTTAGAATTATCCAGAAAATGATACTTAACTCACTTTTGTATGGCTATTGAAAGCGGTCCATTCTCATATGAATGAAATAAAATTTTAGGACAGGAGTTTTGGTCGGAGGCATGAAAAAAAGCAGAGAAATTGTTTTACAATTTCTCTGCTTGAAAAGAGCTGAAGCAACGAGCGGAAATAACCGGAATTTTTCCAAACACCTTCAGCACTTGTGATAAGGTGATTTCCGCGCTACAATTTTTCTCGGTTATTATTGCCCTTGTTTCGCTAAGCCCAGTAATCTTTCAAAGCCATTTTATGGCATTCCTAAAGTACCGATAAATTTCGCTACCTTAATAACAATTAAATCTGTAAATATTTGCATTGTGCCGTCTGTTTTAATAAACCAATTTTGAAGCAATTCAGGGTTAGTTACCTAACTTTTTTGCTTTTTTATTAAATATTTCAGGGAAAATATCATTGCTTTAACAACTTTACAATATCACATAAAATAAGAGGTACTTTTTGATATGAAATAGTAAATATTGTTCTTTTTTTTTTATTTTATCATTTAAATGAAAAATAAAGAGAAAAATTACTATAAAATTATATTAATTCAAATCAATAGTTTAATTTTAAATAAAAAGATGAAAAAGGTACCATTTATTACTATAATTATATAAAAAGGATAGGTGATTAAGTGATTTTTATTTTGACAGATTCTTTCGATATACATGCAGATATGGTAATAAAAAATCTAGTAGATTCATCAGTTGAATACTTTCGTTTCAATCTCGATACTACAGCGCTGAAAAATTCTACAATATCTTTTGAAAATAATATTTGGCATATACATCAAGATTCACGGGTTATTACTTCAGATGATATTGGTGTAATTTGGGCCAGAAGAGGTTTTGTTGAACTAACTTTAGAAGAATTAAATGATACTTCTACCGGTTTTCAAATTTGGAAAAATGAATGGAATAAAACTTTGAATGGCTTTTACTCAACGTTAAAAGAAAAGAAATGGCTAAACCAACTCGATAAAGCTTACAAAGGAGAAAATAAATACATACAAATGGAATTTGCTAATCAAGTTGGATTCAAGATACCTCCTACTTTAGTTTCTAACGATAAGAGTAAATTATTAGAATTCGTCGAAGAACATGAGTTAGTAGTTTTTAAAATGATGACACAAGAATTCTATAAATCTGATCAAGGTAATTACGAAGGCCTATACGTAAATATTATCAATCCAACTGATATTAATGAAAATTTCAATACTCAAGGAGAAAATCCTATAGTATTACAAAAATACATCCCTAAAAACTATGAAGTAAGATATACAGTGGTAGGAACTAAACATTTTGTTTGTAAAATAGATTCGCAAAAATCTATTAAAGCCAATGTTGATTGGAGAAGATATGACATACCCAATACACCTCATATTCCTATTAAACCTCCTAAAGAAATCAGCGACAGGGTAAATCATTTACTATCTAAATTTGAGTTAAACTACGGGGCTTTAGATTTTATTGTTACACCTGATAACGAATGGTTCTTTCTCGAAATAAATTGTTTTGGTCAATGGCTATGGATTGAAGATTTAACAGGTTTAGAAATTTCCAAAGAGATTTCAAAATGGCTTATTGCTAATGTAAAGGAGGTGAATTTAACATGAAAGTATTTGCGCTAAATTTTTTAGAAGCACCTACACCTGACAAAAATAAGCTAGATAATGATTGGGTATGGACTCCTAATAATCCTAATGCTTCAGATATTTATGCATCTGGCAAATCGACTTCTTCGCGTGAGTCTACATATGCAGCCGAGAAGGATAGCCGTTCTGATAGTGATAGGCCTAATGAGGGTATGCATATCGCATAAGTTGTTATAGACCATTTAAAGGGGGCTATCCAATATGCCCAAAATAAAAGTGGGTTTGGAAGTCTATTCATTTTCCAAATCCACTTTTTTGTTTTATATATTGATTCATTACTAAATATTGGGGATGACAAAATCAATGTACTGTTTCCAACTGTTATCGAAGGAAAAGATGAGCGTCTGTTTATTGCAAAATAAAAGTGGTTCTTAGACTCTTTTAGTGAAAGTGTTTACCCTATATTATTCCGGTCCAGCATCTAGCATTTAAAAAGAGGTATTCCAAATGTTTTTACCTTAGGCATCATCAGCTGCAAATCATCTTCAACCAATTTGTTTTGGGCTGACACTACACAATTTTGTTCTAACACTCTCTAACTCTCTACTAACTGCCAATTTGCTACTTCTCCAAAATGTCATAAAGCAAGTACTAGAAAAAACAGTTCTTATATACTAGCATTGTAAGATTTATCAGCTGTTAATCAAGCAGTAAAAATCCAATTACACACTTAAAATGATTTTGCTATATTCTGATTTGTTCACAGCACATTTTCTATGAACGATCTGATTGGATAAGCAGTTCCGTCCCTAAAACAAATTGAGTAGAAAAATTATTACGTAAATTTGCGTTTTCCATGAACTATTTAGCCGCCCGCTGCCCAGCTCTCTACTAATCACAATACATTTCTTCACCTTATCTATCATACAGAGCCGCCTAATTTTGAAATCATTCAATTATTAGCGTTTATAAATTTGCATGAGGCAAAGGGTATTCTTTTAGAACCGTTATTTGCGACTTGAGTGAAAATCGAATTGTTGCATTTACTTCTTAATTTTGAATGTGAAACTTTATTAACTTAGCTGGAGGATGTCCATGACTTTTCATTACATCCACAATATTGGAGGATATTTTATGCAAAATCAATTACAACTGTACAATCTGTCTAAAGCTACCACACCGACCGATGTTGTAGCTTTATGGGAAACATTTGCTACTTCAAAAAATAACTTAAGATTTATAACTACCCTTGGAAATTATACAAACGAATTTCTTCCAAAAGACTTTATAAAAAGAGTCTTTTCTGAGGAAAATGACTTTTTGCCTTATTTTCAATCACCAAATCTATATTTTATTGATAATGATATATTAAAAAGTGTGCTTTCAACCAAAAAAAATGTACCGATTCCAGTTGACTACTCCGTAATGTTCGATACACAATATGCAACCTATGTGCATAATTTCGTTAATAATCAAACAAATAAATTCGATAATGATGTATGGAGATCTATTGATGTCCTGTTAAGGGAAAACTTTCAATATGACTATAGTTTTTATATAATTGAAAATTCAAAGCAAATTGCCCTACATAATACTTTTAATATTAATGATTTTAAGCACACATATAAAGATATTTTTGATAATATTATAAGTTTGGAACTATTCAAAAGTATTGATCAAGAATTATATAAACAAGAAGGAAAGGTATGCTATACAATTACCAGAGTTGAAGCTGAGATAAGAGCTACTAGAAATATTTAATTTTTTTTCGGAAATGAGATTGCAATAGCCTCACTAAAAAGTATTTCATTCATGCAAAAACAAATGACTCTATTTTTAATTGGCGTTTTAAAAGTTAAATTTTCAAGTAATAAAAATGCTCAAAAGAAAATATTAGAGCTAATCAACTTTATGCATAATAGAGTAGGTATATACTTCGATAGAGAGGCAATAATAGCATACAAGTACTTTAAAGATAGTAGCAATTTCAGGATATTCAGTAAAATACAAAAAAATAAAAAAAAGGAAATATCACTGAAAACAATTCAAAATATTTCATGGGATTTCATGGCTCCTCGAATTATGGAAACTTTCACTAGAATTGATCATAATCAATCTTTTTTCCTACCATTTATATTGACACACGACATTGGTTTAAAAGAAGTAATTAAATCTTTTGACGTAAAAGGAATTTTAATTGGAGGGGAGTATGGTGCTATAACAATTCCCTCTACCAACTCAAAAGAATACTTTGAAAGCGAGCATTGCAAAATCGAGTCGGATTATTACTTTTCAGAAGAGAGCATACTTTATAGAAGAAATATAGTAAAAGAAAATGAAAAAAATATCGAGAGGAAAATTGAAGAAGAGTATGAACTATTGATTGATATACTATTAAAATAGCTTTATTATCAAAATTACTTACAGATTTCCATCATATTTTAGGCTTTTCTTTTTTAGAATTTCATCTGCTAATGATCACTGACACAGGAAAATAGCGCCGCCTATTTTTCAGGCGGCGCTATTTTATAGTTAAGATTAATATATCAACTTTTTGGTATTAGTGCACAACCAGAAGTAATTGTTCATTATCGTTTAAAATAGTTTTTATATCCATAGAAGGATTCAACTCACCATAAATCGAAATGTTCACTTTGCGATGCGGGACTGCATCTGGATAAATTGCCTCGATTTTTGCTCTGTAGCTACATTCACTTTGAATCATTTCATACATCCAGCCACTGTAAAAAGCCGGAATAAAACCTAGCTTTTCACCATTCGCAGATTTCACCAACACTGCCTTAGGGTCTTCCGGATTGGTCGGATCCAATAGAAGGTCAACATATTGATCCCTTTGCAATTGATCTATAATATGTTCCCCTCCATAATAACGCCATCCCGCAACAAAAAACTCCAAATCAAATAGTTGATTTTCCACAAAAATAGGAGCCACGAACTCGTAAGAATCCGTTGCTAAAATACCACCTGTCGCACGTAAAACGTCCATTTCCGTGCTATCTGCAGGAAGACCCAGTTCTTGAAGCAAGCAGTCATAATCTGGTCTTCTATGATCAGGCACCCGCCTAGCAAATGGTCCAAACAACGTTTTAGAACGATAAACTTTATTTGTATGAGGAAAAGCCAGATGCGGACGATACCCTTTTTCCAATGCTTCCGCCAACTTTCTGCGATATCCATTTGTTTCATATTTAAACGTATAAACACCGTCCTGAAAAAGCAATCTTCCCACATGATACCGTTGACGAGTTTCAACATTCTGCCAAATTAGCCACAATTCAAAAGGTCTTTGTCTCATATCTTGCACTCCTTCCATACCATTTCAATAGCCACTCTTTTCTATACAATAGCAGCCGTGTTACCCATTCCTTATCTAATTCACTCATTAAATGATTTGGAATAGGATCAATGACCATATACAGCATTTCCTTATTTAAATGTTTTATTCTCTCCATTGCATAAGCTACTTCATCAGGTAAATAGCTGTTTAGCAGCGTTAACAATTCAAAATGTTTTGGTCTTTTCTTATTAGGCAAACCAATGCTGGATTTCCCTCTATTACAAAAGCCCTCTAACATATGGTTATTTGTTAACATCTTTTGTTTTTGGGAACCTACTGTATTAAATCCAAGCGAAGAGCCGTTATCATAAATAGGCGCTAATCGAATACCCCAGGGACCATCTAATACACCCCAATTATCACAATGTCGGTCACTGTTGGCAATTAGAGCATCGAAAACAGGTATTGCTACAAAATCTTTTTCTAAATTATATTCAGTTAGGATTGTTAAAATATGGGGTAACTCATAGTTTATTAAAGAATGCCGATCAAAATTTTCAAATTGGGCAAGAAACAAATCTCCCCCCTCATACAAAGCTTCTGTTTCCGCCCGGAAGTTTTTTGAAATTGTCCCTTTAATTCCGCAATTTAAAGCAAGCTCTACTTCTGCTGTATAAAAGTTCAGCTTTGCTCCTATCTGACTTGCGATGAATTCCGCCCAATGTCCTCCTGTACCCTCAGTAGGTATTTTGAAAAGATATTTTATTTTTTCATCAGACCCTTCAGAAGGTTGGCATACCCAAAATTTAGTTCTTGTACCAGATGCCTGGCTTTTAATATCTCGCTCCCAAAGTGAAATATCAATCATGCCCATTCCTCCCTCAGGCTGACATAGCTATTTATTCAGTATATAGATTTAGCCTTAAATTGTCACTCATTATAGCTGTCCCTTCTACATATTATTTTAATCTCTTGCACCCCTTACACGAAAAATACGTTTAGGCTTACCCTGCTGCAATATCATTTCGCTTTCTTTTGGTGTGATTGCGCTTGCAGCACCCTTCTGTCAAGAACGTAACGCCAAGTTCAGCGTAACTAATCTTATCCAGCAACACGTGGAAGGCGTATTGACAGGGATAATTTGGTCAGGGTACCAAATTCATTATTTCCTTGCCTGTAATCTGCTTTGTGGGGATTGGGAGGCGACGATGGCTCAAGTGGTGGTCTTAGTGGCTAGATGAAATTTACTCATCCAAAGAGAAAAGCCTTGCAGGAGATTTCTCTCGTGCAAGGCTTTTCATGGAGAGATGCGAGAACCGTCCCCCACATTCCTCGCGGGACAAGAGACAGGAGAACCGTCCCCAACACTCCATTATTTTATTGCATTATATTTCTCGTTAATGTAAATAATCGAGTCATATAGTTCTTCCAATGTTTTAGCGCCTTTTACGACAGTTCTGTAATTATCAACATTTGAATTTTCAGCTATATTTTCCTTTATGTTCAACTCTGCATAAAAGGCTAGATTGATCGGTCCAGCCAGCATTTCTGCAGGTGCCGGGTCTGTTTCGCTTAATCTGTAGACTTCTTTGATTACTTTAAGGGCAGTAGCTTTATGTCCCCCATAGCCCCCGCCATATCCTTGACCGTGCATCTTGCGTACATTCCATTCGAAGCCAAAATAGCGCTGTTCATCATTTTCTTCAGCTAAAGTGAATTTGTCTGTGCCAGGCACAAAGAACGTTACATAATCCCCTTCTTTTTTCCAAGTATAAAGTTCTATCGTTGTTGTGCCAAGATACAGTATTGGCTGATCTAAATTGAAATTGAAAATGCCTTCGTAAACGTCCGAAACTTTTGAACCTTCCATCACATCGAAAGTAGATTCAATTTTCGTGCCTGTTTCCGTTGAAGTGAAACGAATAGATGCGCCATATGAAAAATCATGCTTGAAATCTTTAATTGTATTTGTTTCATCGACCGTATAGACGAATAACTTTTTATTTGCCGGTATGAAAATTTGCTCGCCTACTTTATAATCTTTCGCAGCTGCCGGGACTTTATCTACGTTGCGGACAACATTAGTGAATTCCCAATATTTATCAATATCCACTAAGTGGTATTTAACTTTGTAATTCCCTACAGCAGCTAATTTAATTTTAAAGTATCCCATATTTTCATCATCACGAATCAACTCCGCCGCAAAGAAATCCACATTCGGCAAAACCACTTGCCCTACTTTGCCTTTCATCTCTTCGTAGTTTTGGAACACTTCCGTAACCGGCAAAATTGTCGTAACTGTCCCTACAGATTGAACTTCCTCACCAAGCTTGATTTTTGGCTCATCCTTCTTAATGTCAAGATTGCCGATCGTCCCCACTGTATTAATCGCCACTTCTTTATTTGTATTCACTACGACATTATCAAAATTGCCTTCCCCGCCAACAATTACATCTTCATCTGATTCGATAACGACATTGGCAATAGAGGCATTTAATTTAACATTTGTAACCCCTTGGCCAATTACGATTTTCGGCAGGATCTTGCCATTTGTTAAGCTAGACGTAATATCCGCATTGGCAAACAGGCGAATGTTCGCTACTTCTGTCGTTCCTCCTGTATGCAGCTCTACATCCTCTTTTCGCACTTCTATAATCGCCACTGTGGAGTCCGTGAATGTAATTTTAATGCGAGTTGTCGCAGCCGCAAATGGTGCAATGCTTGCCAATCTCGAACGCATCGCTTGTGCTGATGGCGTTTCGAACTCAACTTTGCCGAATACTTTCGTTTGATCAATTTCCAAATTTTGTGTTCGGTCTGCTGATAAAATAAGATTGCCGCCAACGACAATGTTTGTTAATTTTTCAATTTGATTATTCAACACTTTTAAATTGCCGTAAATCGTAATAGCGCCGCCATCCAGCAAAGTTACAGGTGCTGTAGAGGCATTTAATGTTAAGTCTCTAATAGCGATAATGTTTCCACCATTTAATACAACCGTAGCATCTGCGCCGGATATAGCATTTTTATTATGTTTAAAGAAACTTGCCAATTCACCTTCCATAATATAGGTTTTGGCACTGTTTGATAGCTTTATTTTTACTGTATCTGCCGTAGTTACATTCGAACTCTCCCCCGACGTTACTGTAGCAGCGTCTGGCGTTGAAACAATGATTTCCGAAATCTTGCCTGTCAGGAAATCTCCCGTAGGCATCTCAGGCTTGTTTCCTTCCAACTGTTCATTCCCCGGATCTAAAGGCTGCTCCGGCAATTTTGGAACTTCCGGTGTGGATGGTTCTGCCGGCTTTCCTGGCTCAGTTGGATTTGTCGGCGTAATCACTGTCCCTCCACCGGGTGCAGTATCAATAGTTGCGCCTGATCCTGAATTCGTGTTTGAATTCGAATTTGCAGAGGCATTATTCACAGCTTCGATATTCGCTCTAACCGCACTATAGTTTGTAATCACGGATGCTGCCTCTGCCCCGGCCGGCAAAGTTAAATTACTGATTTTCGCATTTGGATTCAAAGTGATTTTTATGTTTGGATTCGTGATTTCCAATGAAGCAACCGAACCCGTAATATCCAAATTAGCATTTCCTGCTGCTACGACTACTTTGGAAATCGTTGCATTACCTGTTACTTTCATTTCGCTTGAAGCATTTAATACAACTTCGCCAAACTTGCCGTCCAGTTTTATTTCCTGCACGTTACTAGCTACGGATAATTTAGCTACAGCACTTGTCCCGGTCAATGAAAGTGTTGCTAAGTTTCGCGCAATATTTACTGATTTGATGTCACTGTTTTCAATTTGATAAGACGGTGCGATTTCCTTATTCGCAACCGGTCCGATGCTCGCCATTTTACTTGGCTCTTCCTCTATATTAAATGTGCCCGCTGCTTTAACATTATTCAGCTTTAATGATGTTTGATTTTTACCTCCAGCGAAAATGTCCTTTGTCACTGTAAGGTTTTTAACTTCCACAAAATCGCCCGCTATTGTGATTGACCCGTCCACAACATTATTTTGGCCGTCCAGCACAACCGCTTTTTCCGCTGAGCCGCTTGCATTGATCTGTAGTGACTCCATCGCTGTAATGCGGTTGTCTTTTATCGTTGCTTTTACAACGGCATTCGCCAATGCTTCATTGTTAGCTTCCGACAGCACACCCGCCAAAGAAGAATCGATTGCAAATTCCCCTTCCGCTGTTTTTAAAATTCCAGCTGAAACTGTATCAATATGCAAGCTTACTACGCCATTTGCTGCCGTATTCGCTTTTTCAGCTTTTACTACAAATGTCGCCATCTGCCCACGTTTTACTGCTTCAGTCGGGGCATATGTAGTCGGGGATGTACCTTCTGTAATTGCGTAATCCACTAATGTTTGAATGTCATAGCTGTAGCCGTTCGCTTCTGATACATCTTTAAACTGATGTGTAAGCGCCGTCGATTTTGATAGATTGAATGCATTTACCAAAATCTTCGCCATTTGACCGCGAGTTAACGGCGCATTTGGCTTGAAAGTACCGTCTTCATAGCCATTTATGATGCCTGCATCCGCTAACGCATTGATAGCGCCTATGTATCCTGATTTAGAAGTAACGTCTTTGAATTTTTCATTTGTTGAGGATGTATCCAAATTTAATACACTCGCTAAAATTTTCGCTGCTTGTCCACGAGTTAATGCAGCATTCGGGCGGAAAGTACCATCTTCATAGCCACTGATAACCCCACGTTCAACCAATAATTGAATCGCTTCATAATGAGAGTTTGCAGATGTAATATCCTTAAAAGTCGTGCTTGCGCTTGCCGCAGGTGCTACTACAGTAGCCGCAATGGCTGTTGCCGTGAAAATTTTTAATGATTTGTTAGTCACAAAGTATTCCTCCAATTACCATTTATATAGTTTAATATACCACCGTAATGATAAATAAAGTAGTTTTAATTGGGTAATATATTATTCCTCGAATGGTAATTTATAACTAAAAACGAAATTGAAAAGAAGCTTTATGCCAGATTACTCTCACATAAAGCTTCTATAGTTTGGATTGCTCAGTAAGCTCCAAAATCAGTGTTGGCGTATTATTTTTCTAAAGGCAAAGCAAATGTGACACTCTTCTCTTTAAATAGCGGTTTTGCATCACTATCTTTCAGCGGGCCGACTTGAAGCTCCAACTCTTTAAAAATACCGAATTCATCCTTTCTGAATAAGAAAACAGTAATGAACTCTTCTTTATCGCCAGGATTGAAATCACCTCGATAAGTGGGCTCCAGCATACCTTCATTAAATATTGTCCCCCGATTTTTATCGACGGTCAATTTACGATCAACGAAAAATTTATCAAATGGTGTATCGCTGCCATTTTCAATCGTGATCTTTGCCGTCAACGCGACAACTCCGCTATCACCAAAGTTGGAAAAGCTATCTTTATAAGCCTCTGTTGGCGTTATATTCGCATATTGGACACCGTTTAACGTAATTTTTACACCATCAATTTCTTTCGTTTCATTAATATCCGTTTTTTCAAAGAATAATTCTTTTTCTGCGATATTATCCGTCGTCATTTGATCTTGGTAAAGCTGGGAAGATACCGCAGCTTTTTCGATTCCTTCTTCATTAAAAGGAATTTTGAATATAGCCTCCTCACCAAGTCTTTGCGATACATCATCATTCAGGAATAACGCATCGATTTTTAATGTTGGGGAACTGAGTCTATTAAATTGTTCTTTTGTCATCGAATGGGCGTTCATTCCTGTGAAAGTGTTGCCTTTTGAATAGTGGGAAGGATTATCAGTACTATCATCTTTTAACCACTGTTCCCGGTCGACAAGATGCTTTCTTTGAATGATATAATCCATCCCGTTATCTGATAGTAAAGAAACACCGCCAGCATAATATACATCTTCATCAGAATTGTTCACTAATGTCGTTTTATATGTAAGAACATACCCTTCATCTTCGCCATCGAAATTGGTTTTACTCGATTCATTCATATTGGATACATGCACAATTTGATATTCGTCAATCTGAATAAATACATCCTTACTGAACTCATGCTTCAATTCAGGATTTTTGTTCGTAAAAACAACTTCCACATCTGCATTTAAATCCTCTGCGATAAATGGATTTAAGATTGTCCCATCCTCTGTGTCTGTAGCTTTATCTTCTTTTTCTTCTTTGTTATCCACTTCATCCGCATCGCCTTTTTCTTGGCTTTCAACAGCAGCTGCAGGCAATTGCTCTTCTTTATCCTCTTTTTCACTGCCGCATGCCCCCAGTAAAAGAGCCGTCAACATTGTCCCAAATAACGCTAAGTTTTTCATTTCCATTATTTTCTCCTTTTTCCATCCTAATAATAGAAACATAATAGCATTAATAAAAATGCATTTGGGCTTTTTGAATAAAAACGGATAATATTCCCTAACTTTCCATCCACCTTCATTTAGGTCATTTGGTTATAGCTTTAGTTCCTTCCTCTTAATGACGGGGGAAAAAGGTTTGATTTCACTCTATGAAACGCTTCGTCTTCTAAATGATTTTTTATTAGTAAATCCAGAATTATTTATAGTCTGCTAGAATGTAATCTCCCTCAATCAAAAGAAGCATTAAAGTGAGGTTGGGACATAATTAGATCCACACAAAAAGTCGAAATGGCGTCATGCTATTTCGACTTTTTCATGTTTTATGTAGACAACAGGAGAACGGCTA
>NZ_JBQCJW010000029.1:0-44935 GCF_051967575.1 Solibacillus silvestris | reverse complement strand
AAAAAGAGAGTACAGGAACGAATTTTCGTTCCTGTACTCTCTCACTTGTGCCTAAGGGACTTTTTCAGTGCCCTCGATTTTCAGTGCCCTTCTTTTGCGTGGTGGGGCCTAATGGTGCGAGGAGTTGACGCGTTTTGCCTGGACGAGGACAACACTTTTTTATGAAGTTATCTACATTGCCAAAATCTATAGTTTCCTTCAAAACAAAAAAACATTTCAAAAGCGACATATATCACTTTTAAAATGCTTTTATCCTTGTTCTTTCATTTCCTTCAGCGTTGCCTCTACTTCTGCTTTCACCTGCAAATTTTCTTCACTGAAAAGAATCTCGTTCAATGCATCATCTCCAGACCCTTCTCCTAAAGGTACACGTGAACGATACGCAGCGCGACATACTAAATGCCCTGAAACAGGTGCCGTAATAAATACAAAAATAATGCCTAAAATTAAGCGAATACTCACATAGCCATCATGTATCCAAAAGTAAACAAACCCGCCGAATAAACAGAGCAAAACCGAGAGTGTCGCACTTTTTGTTGCAGCGTGTGAGCGCGTATATACATCCGGTAAACGAATCATTCCGAATGCGCTAATAACACTCACAATTGCACCCAATAAAATAAACAGTGCCGCCATTAACTCAATCAGCTGATTTACGCTCAACGATGACACCTCTTTCTATATATTTCGAGAATGCAATCGTTCCGATAAACGCCAAAATCCCCAAAATTAAAATAGCCTCTAAAAATGCTTTTGTTTTTAATACGATGGACACGATGGCAATCGCGGAAATTAAATTCACGCCGATCGTATCGAGTGCGATTGCTCGATCAGGCAGCGATGGCCCTTTAATAACGCGGTAAAGGGTAAGGGCAATCGCCACCATAAATAAAACAAGCGCCGCCTTTAAAATCGTATCGATCATTGTGTCACCTCCAAAATGGCATGTTCAAACTTTCCGATTGAACGTAGTACCGTTTCCTTCGATTCCTCTATATCCATTGCATGAATATAAAACGTACTGCCATCTTCCGAAACTTCCATTACAACAGATCCCGGCGTCAATGTTAATAACAGCGCCAATGTTGTAATTTGGTAATCCCCTTTTAGTTTTGTTTCATATGTGAAAATACCCGGTGTAATTTTCAACTGCGGGTCCAATATTTGCTTCAGCACAGAAACACTTGATAAAAGCAGCTCTTGAATAAATAAAAGGATGAGCTTAATAATCTTTAATACACGGCGCAAATAAAACTGTGTCCCGAAAAATCGATGCATTGCATATAAAATCAATGTGCCGACTAAAAAGCCTGACATGAATGTCGTAAAATCGGCATTTGGATCATCCTTTAATAAAAACCATAGCGCCGCGATAAACAAGTTAATAATAAATTGGCCTAACATGTGCCCACCCTCCTTTATCTATTCGTATTTAAAACCGCTTCAATGTACACGGAAGGATTCGATAATGTATACGCTGCATCCTGTACATAGGCAGCCAATCCCTCGGCGCCAACTCCTAAACCTACTATACAAGCCGCCAATAATATAAATGACACCATCGCTCCAAGCGGAATCGGTTTTTTGTCCTCTTCATTAATGGATGTTTCCCCAAAAAACGATGCTAGGAAAATGCGGAGCAATGAATAGAGGACAATTATACTCGAACCAAACGCCAGCGCTAATAGGATGTATGCCTCTGTTTCAATGGCCCCTTGACCTATGAGCACTTTTCCGATGAAGCCGCTTAATGGCGGTATACCGACAAGTGCACACATCGTAATGAAGTACAGCCATCCAAATAGCGGGTAAATCCGAATTAAACCATTCATATTTTTCACGACAACTTCGCCAGTCACGAGCACCATCGTTCCAATAAGTAAAAACAGCAATGCCTTTGCAAGCATATCATGCATTAAATAATAAACTGCGCCCGCCATCGATTGTTCTGTGCCGACTGCAAGTGCTATTAATATAAATCCGACACTTATAATGACGTTATATGTAGCAATCGTCCTGACATCCCGGCCCGATAATGCCCCCATACATCCAGCAATAATCGTTAGCCCTGCCATTACACCGATGACTGTGTGCGTTACTTCCGGCTGCAGTGGGAACATGAGCGTAAATGTACGGAATAATGCATACATGCCGACTTTTGTTAACAATGCAGCAAATAATGCTTGCACAGCTGTCGGTGGCACACTGTAGGAACCCGGCAGCCAGAAAAACAGCAGCAACCCGGCTTTTAAAGCAAAAACAATCAGAAAAATAAGCGCTACAACTGTTAGCAATGGATCTTGTCCCGCCTCTGCCACGCGCTGTGCAATATGCGCGATATTAAGCGTCTTCAATGTTCCGTACAAGTAAGCAAGCGCCACCAGAAATATCCATGATGCCACAACATTAATTAATACATACTTGATGGACTCGCGCAGCTGAACCTTTTCCCCGCCTAAAGCGACAAGCACATATGACGCAAGGAGCATTACTTCAAAACATACAAATAAGTTGAAAATATCGCCAGTTAAAAACGAGCCATTTACCCCGGCAATCAAAAACAATACAAATGGATAAAAATACATTTTTTCATGGCGCTCTCCAATCGTTGAAAACGCATAAATTAAACAAATTGCCGTGACAATACTTGCCGTCAATACAAGCAGCACAGAAAAGGAATCCGCTACAAATAAAATACCGAACGGCGGCAGCCATCCACTGAAGTCGAGGCGCATAATCCCTTCCGTTTGAATGAGCTGCAATAATACAACAGAAACCCCCGCAACAAAAATCATCGTAATTAAACTTACAATCCGCTGTAGTTTAATATTGTTATTTAAAAATACTAATAATGCGGCCGTAATTATCGGCACAATTAATGGTAATACAATAATATTATTCATCTGATGACCCTCCAAGCTCCCCTAGATCATCGGTTCCATTCGTTAAATACATACGATAGGCAAGCACGAGCAAAAATGCAGTGACTGCAAAGCTAATTACAATCGCCGTTAAAATTAACGCCTGTGGCAATGCATCGGTAAACGGAGCTGCCGCTTGACCCAATAATGGCACACTTCCTTTTTTCAAGCCCCCTACCGTCAACAACAACAAGTGAACGGCATGCGATAAAATGGCAGTCCCGACAATAACACGTATAACACTACGAGAGAGGATTAAATATGTAGCGACTGCCACCAGTATGCCGACAAGCACAATCATTAACGATTCCATACTATTCATCCTCACTTATATTCAAAATAATCGTTACAAGTGTGCCAATAACGGTCAGCGCAACACCTGCTTCAAAAATCGTAACGGTCGACAAATGCTTTTCTCCTATAAGCGGGAGATCGTAGTAGCCATCCGTCTGTGTTAAAAAGGGCACATCAAAGAAAATCGAAGCTATGGCCGAGCCTGTTGCAAGCAATACACCCAATGCCGCTACCTTTTTGAAATCAAACGGCATCCCTTTATGCACTTTTTCGATGTCATATGTTAAATATAAAAGAACAATCCCCGAGCCGAGCACTAACCCGCCGATGAATCCGCCACCCGGAGCATTATGTCCTGCAAAAAATAAATACATACCAAGCGTAAAGACAATGAACACAACGCCACGTACGACTGATTTCAAAATAACATCATTTATTTTCAACGTCTGCATCCTCCTTTTTCGCCTTTAGCTTAATGAGTGTGTAGACGCCAAGTCCCGCTATAAATAGCACAACGACTTCCAGCATCGTATCAAATGCACGGAAATCCCCTAAAATCGTATTGACGATGTTTTTTCCGCCCGCCAAATTGTACGCGTCCTCAAAGTATTTAGAAATTGGCTCGAAATGGTCATAATTCATCACCGCTAAACCAATGAAAGTTACTGTGGCACCGACCGCCACGGAAATCGTAACCTTCGCAAATCGCCAACTATTCGATATTTGCTCTGTTTTAAGTTTCGGCAAGTACTTAAATGACAGTAAAAAAAGTGCAGTCGTAACAGATTCCACGACTAACTGCGTGAGCGCTAAATCCGGCGCTCTAAATACGACAAAGAAAAATGCCACTGAGTAACCGAGCACCCCGTTCAACAGCACAACTGTAATACGCTGCTTGGCAAAAATTATCGCCACCGCCGCAGCAATCATTACAAACACTAAAATCAATTCATAAGGCTCGATAACCGAATCGTTTGAAGGATTCCAGCTAAATGCATCTGCATAAATCATATATCCCGATAAAAGAGCTACGAAAAACGCATAAATATAAACGAAGTAATATGTTAAATTGCCGTTCATATAACGGCTTGTTACACGTCCTGATATGCTCTCACTTGAATTAATGACACGCTCGTACATCGCATTCAGCGTATAGCTTGGCGGGAACAGCTGATACATCGGACGCCATTTTTTTAATGTGCGGTATAGGAAAACCCCCACAACAATGACACCAATCGTCATAATGAGCTCCGTATTAACATACCCGTGCCATGCCGCAATATGGGGCGTCATTTCCTCTGCCGACGGAAACATCGGATAGATGCTGGCCATCGCCGGCCTTAAAATATAATCCCCTAAAACATTAGGAAAAATAAAAATCCCAACGACGAACGCAATTAAAATATACGGTGAAACCAACATACCGATTGGCGCTTCATGAGGTGGTTTTTCTAAACGATCGGGCTGAATTTTACCGAAGAATGTACGCATGACGATAATGACGCAGTAAATGAATGTAAAAATGCTCGCCACCCATGCAATAATCGGGAATATTACCCCAACGCTATTAAGAGAGAAAATATCAAGCTGTGTAATTTTCAAAGTTGCCGCAAAAAACATTTCTTTACTCAGGAAACCATTGAATGGCGGTAAACCTGCCATTGAAGCACTCCCGATTACAGCAATCGTAAATGTAAATGGCATAAGCGACATTAATCCGCCTAGACGGCGAATATCCCGTGTCCCTACTTCATGGTCGACAATACCAACCATCATGAAGAGCGCACCTTTGAATGTCGAATGATTGATTAAATGGAATAATGCCGCAAAAGTCGCCTGTGTATAAACGACGGATTCCGCTGAATAGCCTGAATGCAGTGCTGCAGAGCCAAGCCCAAATAAAGACATAATCAAACCGAGTTGGCTAATCGTGGAGTAGGCAAGCAGTGCCTTTAAATCGAACTGGCGCACCGCATTGAACGAGCCCCAGAACAATGTGAGAAGACCTACCCCACTCACTGCCCAAAACCAAACTTCATGTCCTCCGAAAATGGGTGTCGTTCGCGCAACTAAATAAATGCCTGCCTTTACCATCGTGGCTGAATGCAAGTATGCAGAAACAGGCGTCGGGGCTTCCATCGCATCAGGCAGCCAAATATGAAACGGGAATTGCGCAGACTTCGTAAACGCGCCTAAAAGCACTAAACACAACGCTGGCACAAAATAAACACTGGACTGCACGACATCTAAATTTGCGACAATTTCGCGTATACTAAACGTGCCGGATGCAACATATAACATTAAAAAACCAGCAAGCATCGCAACACCGCCAGTTACGGTAATGGTCATTGCTTTTCGCGCACCTGCACGTGATGCTTTACGGTGATGCCAAAATGCGATTAACAGGAATGACGAAACACTCGTCAGCTCCCAAAACACATAAAGCACCATTAAGTTATCTGAAAAGACGACGCCTAGCATAGCGCCCATGAATAGTAATAAATAACAATAGAAATGGTGTAACGATTCTTTCGTTGACAAATAGAAAATTGAATACAGTATTACTAAACTGCCCACGCCGGTAATGAGCAAACTAAAAATCATGCTCAAGCCGTCCAAATAAGTAGTTATATTAATACCGAAAGAGGGGATCCACTCAAATGTCCTGACGAATACTTCGCCATCTGCGACCCGAGGGATATATGTAGCTAAAAGCGAAAATAAAGCAACAGGCACTGCTAAAACAAACCATCCTAGATGAATGTTTTTAAGTCGCCTGTATATAAACGGGATCAATGCTGCCACGATGAACGGAAGCATTATTGAAAACGCGACAATCAAAAGCATAAACCTCCTACAAAAATAAAGTAAAAACGCTATGTATCGTGATGATTAGCAATCACACTTGACTATCCATATAACTCACTTCATAATAGTGTGGCATATAGAGAATATATTTTCCAACAAGTAAAATTCATTAAAATGAAAAGTATATGCACGTAGAAAATATTACGTAAAATTTACTAAATATAAATAAACAACACAGTAATAAGTATACAATAATAATATGCTCAATGCACTGTAATAGCCTTCGTTTTATCTCAATTATGCTTTATTTCTCAAAATATATTCACATACGATACATTATTATAGGATAAGAAAAAGAGGTGCGAACTAAAATGAAACATGTTAAAGGCCGATTGGATGAAAGTATTTTAGTTTGTGTATATTATGGACAAAATGGCGAGCGATTAATTCGACGCGGACACAAGCTAGCAACATTACTCGACTGCCCATTATATGTGTTGACGGTTGATTCAAAGCCCCTTGATGCCTTTGATGCCGAAAAATCCGGGTATATCGAGCAGTGGAAGCAATTAACAGATGAATTAGAAGTCGAGCAGTTTATCATTAAAGATAATGAAAGACGCCCGATTTTTAAAGTGATTACAGAAGTTGCCATGAACTTTAATATAACGCAAATCATCGTAGGTCAAAGTGCTCAAAGCCGTTGGGAGGAAATTACGAAGGGCTCGTTTTTAAACGTGCTTTTAAAGGAAATCCCGTTCGTTGATTTTCATATTGTATCGGTTAAGCGCCCTTCCGAAGATGAATTGATCGATATATACGAAAAGGGTGTGCGCGCTTATTTAATCGAGGAAAACGGCCATTACAAAGTCGCTTTTACTTGTCCGAAAATCGTGGCCCTCGAAGGCATTTTCTTTAAGGAAATCGGCACGGATTTCGACAATGGAATTTTTAAATTCAATTATAATGGCAAAATACTAGAAGCGGATGTAACAGAAGGACTAGTGAACAACCCTGAAGTCATCCCAAAAGATTGCTTCCCTTCGATTAACCCTTAATGCAAAAGCTGTTTCCAACTTACTGGAGCAGCTTTTTTTCGAACAAATTAAATACGGAAAGGATCTTGAAATATGAAATACGGAAATCCAAAACCAAAACCAAAAAAATTATATGAACAAATTGCCTCCATTATTGAACAAAGTATAATTAATGGGGAGATTTCACCTGGCGAGAAACTGGAGTCAGTTGAACAGCTGGCAAAAAATTTCGAAGTTGGGCGCTCTGCTATCCGTGAAGCTTTAACAGCTCTTCAAGCTCGTGGCATCGTCGAAATTCGCCAAGGGGAAGGAACCTATATCCGCCAAGTTACAGCAGAAGATATTACATTGAACATCCCAAACTATGCAACCTTTTCCCGGCAGGATTTACTGCAAATTTTTGAAGTGCGGAAAGTTTTGGAGCTCGGCTTAATCGAAAATGCCGCAAAACGCAGAACGGTTCAGCAGCTTCAGCAATTAAAAGAAGCGCTCAACAAAATGAATGACGCTTTAATCGATGCACAAACAAGCAGTGACGCCGATATGAAGTTTCATACAATTATTGCTGAAGCAGCAGACAATCCTTTACTTGTTTCGATGCTGCAAAGTGTTTCAAAGCCCATCGCCCGGCAAATTCAGCATACACGCACTATTTTATCGAGCACAAATCCAAATGCATTGTACAATTTACATGAAGAACATACAGCCATCTACAATGCTTTAGTGAACGGAGATTATGAGCAGGCAAAACAAGCAATGGCAAAGCATCTTGAAACAGTGGAATCCCTGCTTTTCGCGGATTAAAGGACTCATAGCTCCCTTATTCTTTTACAACATTTATTCCCTTAGTCATCAGATGACCTGTTGACTAAGTTATCAGAAAGTTGTAAATTTAAATCAAATGGGGAAATGGGGGATTAGTATGAATGTTTCATTATTCGCTACATGCTTAGTTGATATGTTTCAAAGCAGTGTCGGTAAAAATACGGTTGAGCTATTAGAACATTTAGGATGCAAGGTGGATTTTCCAAAAGGCCAAACATGCTGTGGCCAACCTGCTTATAATAGCGGCTATGTTAAAGCCTCCAAAGATACGATGAAAAACACAATCCAAGTATTTGAAGATGCTGAAGTTATCGTCTGTCCATCCGGCTCCTGTGCTTATATGCTAAAAGAATATGTGCATATTTTCGAAGATGAGCCGATTTGGCAAGAACGGGCACAAAAAATCGCAAACAAAACATACGAGCTCACACAATTTATTGTCGATGTGCTCGGTGTCGAGGATGTTGGGGCAAAATTAACCGGGACCGCTACATACCATCCTTCATGCCATATGACACGCTTATTGAAAGTACAGCAGGCGCCAATGACATTATTAAAAAATATACGAGGCCTTGAAGTGATTGAAATGCCGTTAAAAGAAAACTGCTGCGGCTTTGGCGGAACGTTCTCCGTGAAAATGGGGAGAATTTCAGAACAAATGGTAGATGAAAAGGTCGCTTCTATTCAACAAACCGGCGTCCATTATTTAATTGGCGCAGATGCGGGCTGCCTGATGAATATCGGCGGACGAATAGAAAGGAAAAATATTGAAGTCAAAACGATGCATATAGCCGAAATATTGAATAGTCGTTAACATTCTATTCACCCTCTACTATTTTAATTGCAAAGGAGTGTTCCAAATGGCAATGAAAATCAGTCAGCAAAAATTTAATGAACGCCTATCAGCAAACTTGAAAAACGATTTTATGCGCGGTGCTGTTTCTGCTGCCCAGCACCGCTTTCAAACAAGGCGCAGCGTTGCAATCGAATCTTTGGATTGGGAAGCTTGGCGCAATCATGGCGAGGAAATCCGACAGCATGTACTGGAAAATCTCGATTACTATTTATATGAATTAAGCACAAATGTAGAAGAACGCGGCGGGCATGTTTTTTTCGCGCAAACCGCCCAAGAAGCGAATGAATACATCTCAAACATTGCACAGCAAAAAAATGCCAAAAAAATAGTGAAGGCAAAATCAATGGTAACGGAAGAAATCAACTTAAATTCGCATTTGGAACAATTGGGCTGCGAAGTGATTGAAACAGATCTGGGAGAATATATTCTGCAGCTTGACGACCATAATCCGCCTTCTCATATCGTCACACCTGCACTGCATAAAAATAAGGAACAGATCCGGGAAGTATTTGCCGAAAAAATCGGCTATACGGCCACATCAAAACCTGAAGAGCTGGCATTGCATGCGCGTCAAGTTTTGCGCGAGCATTATTTAACCGCCGATATTGGCATTACAGGCTGCAATTTTGCTGTTGCAGAAACAGGTTCCGTCTGTTTAGTGACAAACGAAGGAAATGCAGACCTTGTAACAGCCTTGCCGAAAACGCAAATTTCCGTAATGGGCATGGAACGCCTAGTGCCCACATTCGAGGAAATGGAAGTGCTCGTCGGGATGCTCACTCGCAGCGCGGTTGGTCAAAAGCTGACAAGCTATATTACGGTGTTAACGGGTATAAAAGAAGCGCTCGAAGTCGATGGTCCCGAAGAATTTCATTTAGTTATTGTTGATAATGGGCGCTCTTCCATTTTAGGCGGCGAATTCCAATCGATTTTACAATGCATTCGCTGTGCGGCATGTATTAACACATGTCCTGTTTATCGCCATGTCGGCGGACATACGTACGGTTCCATTTATTCAGGTCCTATCGGCGCCGTCTTATCCCCATTATTAGGCGGCTATGATGACTATAAGGAATTGCCTTACGCCTCCACTTTATGTGGCGCGTGCACCGATGTATGCCCGGTGAAAATACCATTGCACCAATTGCTTCATACGCACCGGGAAGTGATCGTTGAGCGGGAAGGCCGTGCACCAATTAGCGAAAGTCTGTTAATGCAAGCATTTGGAATGGGAACCTCTTCCCAATCGATTTACAAATTCGGTTCAAAAATGGCTTCAACCGTTATGAAGCCCTTCACGAAGGATGAAAAGATTACAAACGGTCCTGGTCCGCTTAAAAATTGGACTGCATACCGTGATTTCCCGTCCGTGCAAAAAGAACGATTCCGTGATTGGTTCGAGCAGCATAACAAAGGAGGCGAATCTAAATGATCCAAAACCGCGAACGTTTTTTACAGACAGTCGCCACTCGTCTCGGCAGGTCTGCCCCTTCTTTGGCTAAGCCTGAGCGAAACTGGAAGCATCTCCCGCAACACAAAGTATTAAAGGATGCTTCGATTGATGAGCTTATAGAAGTTTTCACCGAACAATGCTTAAACATCCACACTACAGTGAAACAGTGCACACAAACGCAATTGCCTGTAATAATGAATGAAACAATCGCAAACTATGGCGGCGGGCATGTTATTTACAGCGACGATTCCCGCTTTCAAGCATTGAATGTTTTACCGGTATTCGAAAAGTATGAAAGTCTAAAGTGGCAGCCATTAGAAGGTAAACAAAATATCGACTTTGCCGAACAGGCGAACGTCGGCATCGTTATTAGCGATATTACATTAGCTGAATCCGGAACGATTATGCTTCAAGCGTCACCTGAAGTTGGCCGGGCAATTTCCTTTTTGCCTGAAAATTCGATTGCCATTATACCGAAAAGCAGCATTGTTCCCCGCATGACTCAAGCTGCGCAATATTTGCGAAAACAGTCACATGTCTCTTCATGCATTAACTTCATTACAGGACCTAGCAACTCAGCGGATATCGAAATGAACTTAGTTGTCGGGGTGCATGGACCGGTGAGAATGACTTATATTTTGGTGGAGGATTACTAGAAGGTGAACTTCGGAAAAAAATCCGAAGTTCTTTATATTTTCATATAATGATTGAAACGAAATTGAACAGGCGTCAAACCGCCAAAATTGCGTTTGAATATATTGATAAAATGACTGACATTAGGAATACCAATTTTTCGAGCAACTTCATTGATTGGTAAATCTGTTCGAATTAATAATTTCTGTGCTTCTTGTAAGCGCAATTTTGTTAAATATTGATGTGGCGTCATATTTAAATATTTTTTAAAACACTTATTTATCATATATTTGCTTATATTTAATTTTTGCTCGATATCCTCTAACGTTATAATTTGCGATATGTTTTCTTCATATAACATTAAAACTTCTATTAGAAAATCCGGCGCTTCCATCTGAAAAGAAAGAAATTGTATTTGAGCTAATAAAAATTCACTCAACATACTGTTTAATAGGACATGGTGATGTATTTCTTTTACAAATGCACTCATTTTTTCCTCTTCCGAATTTATTAATTCAATCATTTTCTCTTCAAAAAATGCATCATTTCGTTTAATTACAATACCTTGCTTTCTAAACAGGCTATCAAAAGAAATCATCGGTAAACCATTCAAATGCACCCAGTAAAAAGACCAATCTTCACTATATTCGCTCCAATACTTATGATATTTCCTGCAATCAATTAAAAATGTGTCCCCTTCCTCCAGAATATATCGCTTATTTTCATATAATAGATTTCCTTTACCTTTTACTGTCGTAACGAATAAATAGGCATCTTTAAAATAACGTTCCGTACTGTAGGGAGCATAGGTGTGGAAATAGCCCATTTCCTCTGCAAAAAGCAGTTTCGAACGTGTATATGGATGCGGTTTGCAAACTATGAAATGAGAGTCTTTTGCCCAAGAACGGTTAATTTGGTCTTTTTCCACCTATTTTCTCACTCCTAAAAAAGATGAAGTGCCAATAAACACTTCATCTCTCGCTTATTTACTAATAGACGTCTTTCCACTCACCAATATTGCTTGCATCAAATTTGAATGGATCACCTAACATTACTTGTGTGCCATCACCATCTTCTACAACATCGATTTCACCTAAATCACCTAAGCTAAACTTTTCACCAATTTCCCCTGTCTTTCCGTTTACTAGTTCACTTGCTGCATAAGCTGCTCCATATCCAACATCAATTGGATTCCATAAATACATCCATGGTGATATACCACTTTCGATATAGCTCGCCATTTCGCTCGGTAAACCTAATCCTGTTAATTTCACTTTATCTTTTAGACCTTTGTCTGTTAACACTTTCCCTGCTGCTGCAATTCCTACAGTTGTTGGAGCAATAATTGCTTTTAAATTTGGATATGATTTTAATAACGCCTCTGTTTCTGAAACGCTCTTATCACGCAAGTCATCTCCATAAGCAACTTTCACCAATTTAATGTTGGCATACTTCGAATCTTCTAGCTCTTTCTTCATCCATTCAATCCATAAATTTTGGTTTGATGCTTGAGACGTTGCGCTTAACACCGCTATTTCGCCCTCTCCATCAATCATTTCCGATACCGCTTCGATTTGAATTCGACCAATACGCTCCGGATTGGCTTGATTTACGTGTAACATACGGCTATTTGCATTAACACTTGAATCGACAGAAAGCACTTGAATACCTTTATCCATTGCCTTCTTTAGTACAGGTTGCAATGCATCAAAATCATTGGCAGCGATCGCAATTGCAGCTACATTTTGAGTAATTAATTGCTCAATAATCTGAATTTGCCCTTCAGCGGTTGGTTGGTCTGGCGCTCGTAAAATAGCCTCGCCGCCAAACTCTTCTACAGCCTTCTTAAATCCTTCATTCATTTTCTCCCCATATGGATTTCCTGTATTTTTAAAAATAAAAGCATACTTCGGCTTCTCCCCACTATCGCCTGCAGTATTAGAGTTTGTGCTTGTGGATGAAGAAGCATCATCAACAGTACTGCAAGCAACTAACAAGACGGAAAACAATGCAACGAAAAGAAATAAGCTCCATAACTTTTTCATAAAACTGCCCCCTTATTGAAAATTTATTTTAATTCGGAATCTGTGACGATTCTTCAATAAAACCACATTAAGTTTTTTTGGAAAAAAGTGCTGCTAAAGAGATTTTTGAAATTGAAACAGATAACAACAATAGAACACCAATCACTATGAGCAATGTTTGGGCAGGAATATTAATTAAACCTAATCCATACTGTAAATAACCAATAATGAAAATGGCAATGATTGTTCCCGCGATACGACCTTTACCACCCGCCGTACTTATTCCTCCTAATGCAGCCATTGCAATAACTTCTAATTCATAGCCTGTCGCAACATTCGGACGTGTGCTTCCCATTCTTGACGCTAAAAATATTGCAGTTACTGCTGCCATTAAGCCTGCTAATGTAAAAACGATGACACGGATTTTATCTACACTTACCCCTGCAAATCGGCTTGCTGTTGGATTACTGCCCATTGCGTAAATATTTCTGCCGAATGTCGTTTTATGAAGTAGTAGCATGAAAACAATTGCAACCGTTATAAAAATAATAAGGATAAAGGGGATTCCCCCAATATAACCCCACCCTAAAAAATTGAACCATTCCGGAAAATTGCCAGAAGATTGATCTTCAAGGAGAATATAAGCAATTCCTCTAAATAAAATCATTGTTCCTAATGTCACAATAACAGCCGAGAGCTCTTTAAATTTTACAATCAGCAGCCCATTAATTAGACCGCATGTTGCCCCTACCGCCAAACAGACAACTATTGCAATTTCCATTGGAACGCCATATGAATTGTATAAAGTAGCCATAACTACTGATGAAAGTGCCACTGTTGAGCCAACCGATATATCAATATCTCGTAATATCATAATTAAGGCCATTGGAAATACGATAAATGCCTTATCTAAAAACGTCATCGGTGCATCCAATAAAATATTTTTATTAAAAAAGTATGGTGAAAGACTAGAATTCACGATAAAGACGGCAATCAAAATAATAATAAGCAGCCATTCCCATTGAAGAAAGAAAGATTTTAAGGAAAAGGGTTTGCTATTGCTTAGTTGCCGTTGAATATATTGTGTTTTATTCGTATTTTGTTCCATTAAATTTTCCTCCTCAATAAGTTGTTGCGATCTACTTTACGTTTTACTAATGTGTTTAAAATTACGGCAAATAAAATAATGGCGCCTTGAATACCTGTTTGCCAAAATGGTGAAACATTTAATAGAGGTAAAGCATTTTGTAAAATACCTAATAATAATGCCCCTAAAAATACACCTGAAACTTTACCTGCACCACCTGCAATGCTAACTCCCCCTAAAATACATGCAGCAATGACGGTTAATTCATAGCCTGACGCTGTATCCCCTTGAGCCGAAGCAAATTTTGATACCCATAAAACACCGCTTAAACCCGCTAAGCCGCCCATCGTACCATAAACAAACAATAATACTTTATTTTGATTTATACCGCTGACTGCTGCCGAATCAGGATTACTACCAACAGCATAAACTTGGCGACCAATAATTGTGTGGTTAACAATGTAGTAAAAAACAACGTAAATAATAATGGCTATTACGATAAGATTATTGATGCCTAAAATATTGCCTGTCGCAATCTTCAAAAATCCCTCCGACATTTGGTAGGAGCTGACCCATTCCCCGTTACTTATTTTATAGGTCACACCGCGGAAAATATTCATAAGAGCCAGTGTTGCTATAATAGGCAGAATCCCAATTTTTGAAATTAAAAAACCATTAGTCAAACCACAAATGACCCCAATAACAATACCTAACAAAATAACAAGAATCGGGTTAGAACTATAGCTGCTAACGACCTGAGCGCAAATCATCCCCGAAAGTCCAATAATGGCCCCTATTGATAAATCAATCCCACGTGTTATCAATACAAGCATCATGCCGACTGCCAATATGCTCATGATTGCTGTATTTTTCACCATATCATTAATATTTTCCACTGATAAAAAGCTGCTGTTACGACTTTGGATGACAACACAAAGAATAATGATGAAGGCAACTAATCCGAGTTCCCTAAAGCGAAAAAAAAGTGCAAAAAACTTACTTTCGCTTTGTTCATTCATCGATTCCACTTCTAACGTTTGATTTGTCATTTCCCCCACTCCCTTATCCGCAAAATCAAATGCTCAATTTTTATGCTGTACTCATGGCTGCTTCAAGAATCTTCTCTTGCGTCGCTTCCTCAATTGCAAGCGTTTTCACGATACGCCCCTCTTTCATTACGACAACGCGATCGCTCAACCCTAAAATTTCAGGCATTTCCGAGGAAACTAAGATAATTGCATAGCCTTTTTTCGCTAAATCATTAATAATTTCATAGATTGCTGATTTTGCACCAACATCAACACCCTTTGTTGGTTCATCTAAAATAATAATATCCACATCAGAAGTAAGTAATTTTGCTACTGCTACCTTCTGCTGATTCCCGCCTGATAAAGAACTTACTAAATCAAATATAGAATTTGCCTTTACATTTACTTTTTCTGCAAGTTCTTTACTCACTGCCGCTTCTTTCTTCAGTTTAATCCAACCATTACTGCTGTATTTTTTCATCGCCGGCAGTGTAATATTCCGTCCAATATCCCATGATAAAATAAGCCCTTGTAGCTGACGATCTTCAGCTAAATAACCAATCCCTAAATTCATTGCATCTTTCGGCTTCTTAATTTCTACCTTCTTGCCATTTAAAATAATGGCGCCAGTATCGCTAGGGGCAATACCGAAAATCGCTTGGCATACTTCAGTTCTTCCTGCACCTACTAGCCCCGTTAATCCAAGAATTTCACCTCTGCGCACATCGAAGGAAACATCCGCGAAATATCCTGTCTTCCCTAAACCTTCCACCCGTAGTACCGTATCGCCGATTTCATTATGTTTATTTGGAAACACTTGCGATATTTGTCGTCCTACCATTTGAACAATTAAATCCTCATTTGAAATTTCGTCGATCTTCCAGCTTCCCATATACTTCGAATCTCTTAAAACTGTTACTTGTGTCGCTAGACGGTACATGTCTTCAAAACGATGTGAAATAAAAATAATGGATGCCCCATTATCCCGTAGTGTTTCTGCAATTTTATAAAGTTCCTCACTTTCTCTTGCCGTTAATGCAGCGGTTGGTTCATCCATAATAATAATTTCTGCATTTGTGGAAATGGCTTTAGCAATTTCCACAATTTGCTGTTGTGCCACACTTAATGCTCCCATTTGCATTGTAGGATCAATATTAGAGCCAAGCTGCTTTAAAATTGCCCTTGCCTCATTGTGCATCTCTTTCCAAAGAAGTCTCTTCATTCTAGGACTAACTTTCTCATGCCCCATAAAAATATTCTCCGTTACAGATAAATCCGGATAATTCGTAACATGCTGATAAATTGCTGCAATCCCGTACGCCTGAGCCTCTCTTGGATTTTTAAAGCTTACTTTTTCCCCATTGATATACATCTCGCCAGCGTTTGGTTCATGAACACCTGTAATGATTTTGATAAATGTTGATTTTCCGGCGCCGTTTTCTCCCATTAATGCGTGAATTTCACCTTTTTTTAAGGTGAAATTTACATCTGTAAGCGCTTTTACTCCGGAAAACTCTTTTATTATATTTTTTAGCTCTAATACATACTCGGACATATAAACAGCCCCTTTGTTGTTTTTTCATGCGAATTATTATTTTCAAATAAAAATACACAAAAACAAAGCTTATTCCACATTTAATTTTGTATTTGTTTTACATCTTAAAGTAATTTTATTCTCTTTTCAATCACTTTCTTCTAAAAAATCTGAATTTTATAAAAATATATACAAAGATAAGCAAACATGTTTATAATAAAAATCAAAGATAAACAAAGATTTTGATGGAGGGATAAATTTATGCCAAAAAATAATTGGAATACAAATGATGCTCAAACATTTTCGACAGACGTGGATTTGTTAGCATACCGTTCAAATTTAATTGGATCGGACCGCACTGTGTGTAATTGGGGTGGTGGTAATACTTCTGCAAAAGGTCATATGAAGAATTTTAAAGGTGAGTTAGTAGAAGTTTTATGGGTGAAAGGAAGCGGCTCAGATCTAGCGACGATTCAACCACAGCAATTTACCGCACTTAATTTAGAGGATATTCGCCCACTCTTTTCCCGAGAACAAATGTCCGACGAGGAAATGGTTGCTTATTTAGGGCACTGCATGATTGATTCTTCTCAGCCCCGCGCCTCTATCGAAACGTTATTACATGCATTTTTGCCTTTTAAACATGTAGATCATACACACCCAGATGCCATTATAAGCATTTGCTGTGCACATAACGGCAGAGAGATCGCTCAAGAGATTTTTGGAGACCGTTTTGTTTGGGTGCCTTATATTCGCCCTGGTTTTACCCTCTCCAAAATGATTGCTGAAGCCGTTCTTCAAAACCCGAACGCTGAATTAGTCTTAATGGAAAAGCATGGACTTGTTACATGGGGAGATACGGCAGAGGAAAGCTACGCTAAAACAATTGCAATAATTCAAGAAGCAGAAAGTTTTATTCATTCAAAAATGAATAAAGCTGCATTATTTGGCGGCACAAAACATAGCGACTTGGAAGAGTCCTCACGAAATAAAGTATTAAAGGAAATTTTGCCTGTTATCCGCGGCGCTGTCAGTGAATCACAGAAAGCAATTCTATCAATAGACACTTCCGAAAGCATTTTACAATTTGTGAATAGCAAAGAAGCACACCAGCTTTCATCAATTGGCGCAGCATGCCCAGATCATCTCGTTCATACAAAGATGAAACCGCTTTATATTGAATTTGACCATACATTACAAACAATTGATGAATTAAAAACAAATATTAAGCAGCAAATCGCTAATTATAAAGAGGAATACAAAAGCTACTTTAAACTTTATAAATCCGAAAACGATAAAATGTTCGACCCTTCACCGCGTGTCATTTTAATTTCAGGAATTGGGATGATTAACACAGGGAAATCTTATTCAATGGCACAAGTTAGCGGAGCTTTATATAACCGCGCGATTGAAGTGATGAAAGGTGCGACTACATTAGGGAATTTCGTTTCTTTAAACGAGGAAGAATCTTTCCTTATTGAATATTGGCCCTTGGAACTTTATAAACTATCTTTAGCTCCGCCAGAAAAAGAGTTCTCTCGACATATCGTATTTATTACAGGGGGAGCGGGAGGAATTGGAAGTACTACTGCAGAACATTTTGTAGCACAGGGTGCCCATGTCGTTTTAGCAGACATTAATGAAGAAGGCGCACAAAAAGTGGCAGATAAGTTAAATCAACTCTCTAAATCTTCTGTTGCTTCTGCAATAAAAATGGATGTAACGAGTGAAGAACAAGTAACAAATGCAATCGGACATACTGTATTAACTTATGGTGGCATTGATGTTGTCGTCAATAATGCCGGGTTAGCCACTTCAGCCCCATTTGAGGAAACATCTTTGCAAGAATGGGAATTAAATATGAACGTATTAGGAACTGGTTATTTTTTAGTTGCTCGTGAGGCATTTAAAACGATGCTAACACAAAATATGGGTGGAAATATGGTATTTGTTGGTTCGAAAAATTCAATTTATGCCGGGAAAAATGCTGCTGCCTACAGCGCTGTAAAAGCTTTGGAAATTCACTTAGCAAAATGCATCGCTACAGAAGGTGGCCAGCATAATATTCGCGTTAATTCGGTATTACCGGATGCAGTTTTGCAAGGTTCTGCTATTTGGGGATCAAAATGGAGAGAAGAACGGGCTGCCGCTTACAACATTGAACCAGATCAATTAGAAGAACATTATCGTCAGCGTACAACATTGCTTGTAAATATTTTTCCTTCCGATATTGCTGAAGCGATTTTATTTTTCGCCTCTTCCAAATCAAGTAAAACTACAGGCTGTATGTTAACCGTTGATGGCGGTGTTCCAGCTGCTTTTGCACGATAACTTAAGCAAGGAGTGAATTGTATGCATCACCTAGCAATCGACATAGGCGCTTCAAGCGGCAGAATTGTTCATGGGAAAATTAATGGAAACCAACTCGTTCTCCAAGAAATTCACCGTTTTCCTAATCAGTTTAAACAAAAAAACGGCCATAGCTTTTGGGATATTGATTATCTTTTTAATGAAATTTTAATAGGGTTGCAAATAGCTAAAAAACAAGGAATTTCCTCTTGTACACTTGGGATTGATACATGGGCTGTAGATTATGTTCTCCTCGATGAGTACGAAAAAAGATTGCAGGAAGTATACTCTTATCGCGACGAACGAACAAACTATACGATGGAAAAGGTTTTTAAAAAGATTAATAGAGAAACTATTTATAAAAAGACGGGCATACAATTTTTATCATTCAACACACTCTTTCAATTATTTGAAGAAAATTCTTCCGTACTTCAACAAGCAAAGACAATTTTTCTTGTTCCGGATTATTTGAACTTTTTACTAACAGGCATACAAACATTCGAAATTACAAATGCTTCTACAACCCAATTATTAAATATTCATTCCCGTCAGCTTGATCCAGATTTACTGCAATTACTGGGATTGTCAGCGTGGCAATTTCCTAAATTAATAGAACCAGGAGAAAAGATAGGGAGGATTCAAAAAACGCTTCAGCTTCAATATGATCTTCCAGAGGCAACAGTTATTTCCGTTGCCTCACATGATACAGCTTCAGCAGTGCTTGGTACACCTGCTTCTACTGAAAACTGGGCATATTTAAGTTCCGGAACTTGGTCATTAGTAGGAATTGAAAGAGGAGAACCTATTATAACAGCACAAACTTTAAATGAAAACTACACGAATGAATATGGAGCCTTTTCAACGTATCGTTTTTTAAAAAATATTATGGGCTTATGGGTTATTCAAGAAGTTCAACGCTTACTGCCAGAAAAATATAGCTTTGCTCAATTAGTCGAGCTTGCAAAAGAAGTGCAGGATCCACAAGCTTATATTAATTTAAATGAAAGCCGGTTTTTGAATCCGGAAAATATGATTGAAGAAATTCAACATTATTGTCAAGAAACAAATCAAGTCGCCCCTCAAACACCGGGTGAATTAGCTGCTTGTATTTTCCAAAACCTCGCAGTATTAATTGCATTTCACTTAGAACATATAGAACAAACAAGTAATGCAATAATAGATCATCTCCATATCGTGGGCGGTGGTTCGAATAATGATTATTTAAATGGGCTGATTGCAAAATACAGTCAAAAGACGATTTATGCCGGGCCTTCAGAAGCAACTGCTATCGGAAATATATTAATACAGCTAATCTCCAATCAATCCATTTGCAATATCCGGGAAGGTAGAGCTGTCATTCACAACTCATTTCCTATTAAGCAGTTTTCCCCTGCCGTATTTAATAAAGCACAATTATTTGAGACATTTTTTGAGAAAACCTTATTAAAAAGTGAGGAATCAACATGAAAAAGGCATTTTCCATGCAAGTATACAAACAGCATTATGAAGAATATAAAAAACGACATGATGAGCTTTGGCCACAATTAAAAGAAGCGATTTTTTCACATGGCGCGCTTTCCTATTCTATTTTTTTATTAGAAGAAACTGGTCAGCTTTTCGGTTATCTCGAATTAAGCGAGGAGCATAGTTGGGATGCCCTTTCACAAACTGAAATTTGCCAAAAATGGTGGGCTTATATGGAACCTTTAATGGAAACGAATCCTAATAATAGTCCAGTTTCAATTGATTTAAAATGTGTTTTTAATATCGAAAAAGAGGTGTAAATATATGTTGACTGCTGAACAATTTAATTTTGCAAAAAAAGACTACGAAAGATGGGGAATCGATGTTCATCAAGCATTAGAAACATTAAAATCCATTCAAATTTCCATCCATTGTTGGCAAGGTGACGATATTAGTGGTTTTGAAATAAATAAAAGTGAACTTTCTGGGGGCATTGATGTTACAGGAAATTATCCTGGCAAAGCAAGGAATGGGGAAGAACTCCGAGCTGATTTAGAAAAAGCGCTCTCTTTAATTCCCGGAAAACACCGCATTAACTTACATGCAATTTATGCGGAAACAGACGGAAAAGCAGTAGAACGAAATGAAATAAAGCCTGAGCATTTCGAAAAATGGATCGATTGGGCGAAAAAAAATGCGTTAGGTTTAGATTTTAATCCAACATTATTTTCCCATGAAAAAGCAGCAGATGGCTTAACATTAGCTCACCCGGACGAATCGATCCGCCAATATTGGATCGAGCACTGTATTGCCTCCCGCAAAATCGCCGAGCATATGGGAAAGGAGCTCCAAACTACAGCTCTGACAAATATTTGGATTCCAGACGGATTTAAAGATACACCGAGCGATCGCCTAACACCACGCCAAAGATTAAAACAATCATTAGATCAAATTTTCGCTTATGAAACAAATCCAAAGTTTAATTTAGACGCTGTAGAAAGTAAACTTTTTGGCATTGGCTCGGAATCCTATGTAGTCGGCTCACATGAATTTTATTTAAGCTATGCATTGCAAAATAACAAAATTTGCTTACTCGACACAGGCCACTTCCACCCAACAGAAACAGTTTCAAACAAATTATCGACAATGCTGTTATTTAACGACAAGATTGCGTTGCATGTTTCAAGACCCGTTCGATGGGATAGTGACCATGTTGTGGCTTTTGATGATGAGCTGAAAGAAATTGCACTTGAAATTGTACGTAATCATGCAATTAATCGTACTATAATCGGATTAGACTTTTTTGATGCGAGCATTAACCGCGTTGCAGCTTGGACGATTGGCACACGTAATATGATTAAGGCTCTACTGTATGCTTTACTTACACCGAATGATTATTTGAAAAAGCTACAAGACGATGGCAAGTTTACAGAACGACTTGCGCTAATGGAAGAATTTAAGACATATCCATTCGGGGCAATTTGGGATTACTATTGCGAACAAATGAATGTTCCTGTAAAAGAAGATTGGCTAAAGGACATTCACCATTATGAACAAGAGATTCTATTGCATCGCCATAACTAATCTATAATTTGTTCCTTCTAATATGTTACTATTATTGTTGTTATAGTTAGAGAGGAGCAGTGTCTATGCTAGCAGCGGAGCGACGAAAAAAAATTTGCGAAATTCTTGAAGAACATGACGCGGTTCGTGTAACAGAACTTAGTTCACTCTTCTCTGTCACAGAAGAAACAATTCGGCGCGATTTGGAAAAACTTGAACGTGAGAATAAAGTCATTCGTCAGCATGGCGGTGCGATTAAATATCAAACAACAGATAGCGAGGTTCATTTCACCGAACGTGAAATTATATATGTAAATGAAAAAAGAGTGATCGCCAAGCATGCGGCAACACTAGTTAATGAAGGTGATACTATTATGCTTGATGCAAGTACTACTGCTTGGTATTTGGCAAATAGCTTACCGAATATACCGATAATTGTTATTACAAATTCAGTGCAAGTCATCAATGAATTAATTAGTAAAGATCGAATTGAAGTGATTTCAACAGGTGGTCGTTACTCGGCGAAGTCTCATTCTTTTGTTGGTCCATTATCCGAGCGCTCTATCATGAATTACCATGTTAATAAAACATTTATTTCTTGTACTGGTGCCCATATTATGAATGGCGTAAGTGATTCAAGTGAATTACAGGCAATTTTAAAAAGCTTAATGATCGCTAACTCAGATGAAGTTATTTTAATGATGGATTCAAGTAAATCGAATAAGCCTGCATTTGCACATGTAACTGATATTGAAAAAATTGATTATTTAATCACGGACAGTAAAGTTGATTCTAAATTTAAAATTCAGGTTGAAGAACTTGGGGTGAACATTATCATTGCTGAATAAATTTAAAAGACTTGCCTGAAAAATATCAGGCAAGCCCTTTTTATATATAGCTAACAGGTATATTTAACATATATGCTACTTTCTTGATTACGCTCGCATTATGCCCTATTGCTAAAGCGCAATGATGTGTTGGTGCTTCCTTAAACCATTTTTCCATATATAAATCTGGTGGAAGGTCAAACTTCAAATGGGTTTGCGTATTGCCAATCAACATAATTTCATCATCTGTCGATTGACCTTCACTTACAATGAACTTTAACTTTCCATCGACTGTTTGTGTCACGCCAAGAGTTGTAACTGGCCCTGTTTTTACTTTTGCTTCTACCGAAACACCTGTGCCTTGTTTTCCATGGTAAACTCCCATACCACGCAAAATAGGCTTTCCATCTGCAATTTTCAAATGAAACGGTCCATCATGTCCTAATAAAATAGTTTCCCGATCATAGTCAGTCGCTACAATTTCGCTATAGCTTCCCCCTATTTGCAAAATATCGCATATTTTCATAGCAATTGCCGTTTTTAAATCACCCTCCCCCGCACATGGAATGCCATTCGCAGTTAATAATGAGTGCCCTAAAATAAAACCACTTTGAAGTTGCTCATATTTATTTCCTGATGCACCATGATAGTAATAAGTTAATGCATCTAGTTTTTTTGATTCAACTAATAACTGTAATGCTGCAGCTGTTTTACATGCCCAATTCAGTTGTTCTTCTGTAGGTTTTCTCACTAAAGGATCGAATGAAGAATCCTCGCTAATATTAAAAATATCCAGCATTTCCTTCTGCTTTTCTTCAATCATAGTGGAGTCCACATCTTTTAATAAAGCATCTAAATCACACATTTCCAATACTTCAATGTGTACACCTGTTTGCGCTTGCACCATTGTAAAGTCACTGTACATATCAAGCATCCCGCTATATGTGTTTCCTAAAAAGCCAATTGTTGTCTCCTGTAAATTCCTTTTTACTTTTGCCGCAAGAACCCACTCTAAAATCTCGTACCAGGCTCTCTTGGCTTCTGAACGATGATTGGTCACTTCACCACTTAGTACATTCGGAAGTTGCTGATCGAGACCTAATAAACCACTAATTACTACATATTGAATGTTTGCTCGATGTAACACATTTGTAAACTCCGGAATTGGACAGGCAACACATTGAGCTAGCCATTCACCAATCGTCGTCTCATTATAATTAATCTGCGATGTCGGCTGCAGACTTAAAACAATGACCTTTGCTTGACACCTTTGATGGATAGGTAATACAAGTGAACTAGTTGCATAAGTTCCTGCATGCAGCAAAATAATATCTACATTATTTGCATTAAAGTATTGTCCTGCTTCACGGCTTTTTTCGATTGTATCAACTAACCCGAAATTAAACACTTGTGCATCTACTTCTAAACGCTTCTCAATAAATTTATTATAAGCATATATTCTTGATTTTAAATTTCCAAATTGCCCCCAATATGCTTCTAAACCAACTGAATATAGTCCAACACGTGCTTTCTTATATAAAATTCCCCCCATTATTTTCCCTCCTCTTGCTATTTATTAAAATTATACATAGCGAAAAAAGAAGGTCATCACATAAAAACAAAAAAAATAACAGTTTTTTTGCCTAGTCTCCAACTCGATCCCTCGGCAATAAAAACGCGATTAACAATAATAGTGTCAATATGGATACGGCCATCATCGTAAAACGAATACCCATCTCATCCATGACCATTCCAATGACAACTGAACCAATTGCGCCCATACCAAACGCGACACCGATTGTCAGACCTGCCATCGTCCCGATTTTTGACGGCACAAGCTCCTGAGCATAAACGACCGTAACCGTGAAGCTAATCATAATAAGCATCCCAATAATAATCAAAAAGATTAATACGACTGGCAGAGGAACAAATGGAAGCGCCAAACAAAATGGGATTGGTGTTACAACTGATAGCAATATAATGTTTTTTCGTCCGAAACGATCTGATAAAGGTCCCCCAAAAAATGTCCCGACAACACCAAATGCCATAAAAATAAAGATAAACAACTGACCGCGTTCAACATTCATTCCATATTGCTCGATTAAGTAAAAGACATAGAAGCTCGTCATATTCGTCACGTAAAATGATCTGGCAAATATAAGAAGCAACAAGACAATAAGTGCCATCCCCACTTGTTTTTTCGTTAACGGCGGCAATGAAGAAATGAGCATTTTTTTAATATTTGACCGCTTTTCCGCTTCGAGCTGACGCTTATACCATAGCGAAATTTTCGTTAATAGGAAAATGCCGATTGATGTAAAAATAAGGACAACTGCCACACCATGCATTCCAAAAGGTAAAATCAAAAAGGCGCTTAGCAATGGAGCTAAAGCTTGTCCGCTATTGCCCCCGACTTGGTAAATCGACTGTGCCAACCCACGCTTATTTCCCGCGGCCATAAATGATACACGCGAGCCTTCCGGATGGAAAACGGCCGAACCAATCCCTAAGAAGATAACCGATACTAAAATCATCCAATATTCGCCTGACAATATGAGTAATGACAAGCCGATAAAAGAGCTGACCATACCGAGTGGCAATGCATATGGAAACGGCTTTTTATCCGTCATAAATCCGACTGCCGGCTGAAGCAAACTAGCAAATATATTAAGCACAAACGAAATCATGCCAAGCTGTGTAAACGTTAATCCTAAATCGCGCTCCAATAACGGAAACATCGCCGGGATAACAGCTTGCATCGTATCATTGATTAAGTGACATACCCCTATCGCGAACATAATCGGATATACTGGATTGGATTGTTTTTCTATTGTAGTCGTCATTTCCTCACATTCTTTCTATACAAATCAATGGCATATTTCCATTGTTTATTGTCCATGATACTTCCTATAAGGAGTGATTGTCATGGAACTCAACCTCGTTGAAATGCTTGTTCGTTCAAGCTGTGCATTTTTCGTAATTTTAATACTCGCTCGTATCATCGGTAAAAAGCAAGTCAGTCAGCTCACATTTTTCCACTATGTCACGGGTATCACATTCGGTTCGATTGCCGCTGAAATTTCTGCTCAAGTGGAAACTCCTTTTTTAGATGGCTTAGTTTCTTTAGTATGGTGGGCTGTATTAACAGTTGCTGTCAGTTATATTTCATTCCGATCAAAAAAGGCGCGTGTCCTTTTTGATGATAAACCATCGATTGTCATCCAAAACGGCGTAATTTTAAATAATGAATTAAGAAAAGCCCGGCTTCATACAGATGAGCTCGCAATGATGTTGCGTGAACAGAGCATTTTCTCATTTGACGAAGTACTCTATGCAGTTTTTGAAACAAATGGAGAGCTAAGTGTACTGAAAAAGCCTCTCGCCCGAACTGCGACAAAAGAAGATGTATCCGTTTCTGCTCCTGCTCCTCAATACTTGCCGATGCAAGTTGTTACAGACGGGAAAATTATCAGCCAAAACTTAACTGAACTACAGCTTACGGAAGATTGGCTCATGAAAAAGCTATCCAAGAAAAATATTCATGGAATTGAAGATGTTTATTATGTACAAGTTTTAGAAAACGGTTCACTCTATATTAGTATTAAAAATGCTAGTCCACCTTCATAATATCTATCGGTGTTACAATGCCAATGAGCTTTTGATGGGGACGTCCATGTTCGGTTATCAGCAGTGCTTCAAAGCGGCGTCCCCGCTCAACACCGAGCTTGAAAATCTCTTCCGCCTCGTAAATCGTCATATAGCGACTAATAAATTGATAGTTGCGTTCGTTTTTCTCGTGATGCAAAATGTCTTTTAATGTAGGGATATCATTTGGCAAATGCTTGCTTGCAATCGTTGTAGCGAGCCAATTCGTAATTCCGACGGTCGTCACAAGCCCGCGGAATTTACGGCCTTCATATACGGGAAACTGTGTATACTTCTGCCTGCGGATTGCCTTTAATGTATTCTTTAGCGAATCGTTCGTTTGGAATGTTAGCACACGCTTGCGGAAGAGTTGTCCGACAAGCTTAGGTTTTGCCAATACTTCATCGATATGCTCGATTCTTTCAACGACTTCGATATGCGGCTCGGCGATGACAAATTCCATCGATGTACGATTATGGACAATCGCATTACGCAAATCTGCATATGAGCGTAAATCATCCTCATATTTTCGTACGAGCGGACTTTTCTTTTTTGCTTGATCGATCAATCGGTAAAATGCAATGAAGTCTTTTGCCCCTACTATCTCTCGCATCGTATGGTCAATACGGTTAAAAGCCGTCAAAAAGCGATTGGAATTTTGCATATTTATTTCACACCTGCTTCCATAAAAAGTGCACTCAACCTTTATTATATTCCTAATTTTCTCAAAAGTTAATGCAAAAAGCAGGTTTCCATTGAAAACAATGGTCCCTGCTTAAAATTTACACTTTTAAAATACGGACATTTTTCTTGCTCATCGCAATACCGGTAACAATCGCCAAAATGATCAGCAGAAGAACGAAAAACAATGTGAGCCAATAATCTTTCATCAATACACTATCCATAAGAAGCGCCGTGCCGTAATGTGCAAGCTTATACGGTGTTACTTTCCAAAAACCTCCGATAAGTGAGTCGATGAATAAGCCCAGCGGTAAAATAATAACCGTCACTGTCGCTGCTATTGCTGTTTGGAATGCGGCACTCATCGCGACTGTGAGCGCCGTAACAAATAATAGCCAAACACAATATGTCCCAAGCATGGCGAAAAACTTCATCCAATCCACCGTGCCATAAAGAAGCGCGGTATAATACATGCTTCCTGCATAGCCGGCAATTGCGCTAATGACAGCGACGGTGCCTGCGACAATCCACTTACTGAAAAACAATGCTGTGAAAGAGATCGGGCGTACATATACAAGTGTCGCCGTGCCATTTTGGCGTTCCCTGCTAAATGTACCGATATATGCCACAATCAACACGAGTAGTCCAATCGTCTGAAATTGACCAGTCGATGCGATTAATAGGTCTGCCGGCTGAAGTTCAGGCATCATCATCGTAAATCCTTCAGGCATATTGCCAACAGCGTTTAAAATATCTTCCACATAATAATTCATAAGCGGGTCGCTAATACCGAGCAGCATAAAGACGAGGGGAATCCATAAAATTTTAAAGTTGCGTATACTTTCACGCCATTCTTTTAAAACCAATGCTTTAAATTGTTGCATGCTCACCCGCCACCTTCATAAATATTTCTTCCAAACTTGCCGTTTGCCGCTCCACCTTCACGACCTCATATGGAGACACTGCCAATTGTTGCAGCAGCTGTTGCATAGAAGGACTTTCCTTTAAAATGTCGATATATACAATATTTCTCGTTGCATTAGCTCGAAGTGTCGACTGGCTGGCAAATTGCAATGCTTCATCAATGTTTGAAAACGTAATTTTATAGCGTGGCTCATCAAACTTAGCCTTCACTTCTTGCAGCGAACCTTGCTCCACTAATCGCCCGTCTCGGAGAAACAACAGCTGGTCTGTCATTTCCTCCGCATCATTTAAAATATGTGTCGAGTACAAAATCGTTGTTTGTTGTTGCACTTCCTTCAACAAGTTCATTACTTCCCGACGTCCAACCGGATCAAGTGCCGATACCGGCTCATCCAGTAACAGAAGCTTCGGTTTATGAACAAGTGCCTGGGCAATACCTAAACGCTGCTTCATTCCTCCTGAAAACGTCTCGGTCTTTTTATTCATCGCATCCTGCAGGCCAACAAACTCCAGCATTTTTTTGCATTCATTTTTTAGAGAACGCTTTTCAAGACCGCTTAAATTGGCCACCATCTCCATATATTCCAATGCCGTCAGCCAGGAATAATACTGAGGATATTGAGGCAAAAAGCCGATTGCACTGCGTATATCATTCACACCCGGCATGATGATCTTGCCGCTTGTCGGCACCAGTATATTGGCAAGCATCGAAAGTGCCGTCGTTTTACCCGCGCCATTCGGACCGATAAGCGCTGTTGATGTATGCATCGGTAAAGTAAACGATAAATCCTCCACCACTTTTTTCATGCCAAACTGCTTTGTGAGACCTTTCACTTCAATACAGATCATTGGCTTTTCCGTCCGAAAAGAAAGTAGGCGACCGGTCCAAGTGTATTGACAAAAAGCGATACGAGAATCCAAGCCCACTTCGGTCCCCGCGTTTCATGAATACGATTAATATCAATGATGACAACTATGGCTAATACAAACTGCAATACTAGTAAAGGGGCGATTAATCCCCATGGAATTTGCGATAATTCTTCCATATTAAATTTCCTCCTTAATTCTTAAATGATGCTTTAAGTTAACTAATAAACTTTTATAGCGCGTATCATTTTGTACATTCGCCAACAACGGGTTAACGGCAATACCTTCATAAATCGATTTTTTAATCGTTTCTTCATCACGTGGCGGTTGCGTACTGAGCATAACTTCCTTTTCAATCCAATCATCCAGCAAGTAAAAATAGTCCCCACCTGTAAGTTGAAGCGGGAATTTGATTTGTGAACAAATTTTTACGTAGCGCTCAATACAGCGAATTGCTTTTTCTAAATGATTTTGTACTGCGTATCCGCTCGCTGCCCTCATATAAAACAGAAGCGTATTGTGTATATTTATCTTTTCCAGATGAAATGTATCAATCAATATTTCAATCCGATTTACCGACTGTTCAAAATACGCTTCATTTCCCATTTCCAATCCCAGTGCCTCATTCGCATTTGTAATCATATACAACAAATGCTGATACATATTGACCTGATGAATTTCCTTTGCCTTTTCTGTATTTCCCAGCATCATTTGTGCCGTAGCAATGAGCTGCTCAGTCCCAAGATGAATTACCGCATCTTCACCTAATAATTCAAGCACATGCTGAGGTTCCCCTTTTAAAATATACGTATAAGCCTCCAGTAAATTCGCCTCATTCTTCATACGGTAATCTCCGCTAAATTCCTTCACACGTATGCAGAGATCCTGAATTTTACCAGCAACGGCTTCCTTTTCCTGTGCCAGATTAAAATAGTTGACGTAAAGTTGCGCCATTTTAAGTAAAAACGGGAAACAACTATAATATTCCTCAACCAGCTGATCAATCGTTGCCTCAACCTCAGCAAATGGCTCCTTTGAAAAGCGCTGTGCTAATTCCGCGTACATTTTTAAGATTCGTTCATCTGTCAATTGCGGCTCATATCCGAGCAGTGCATCAATTGAAATATTGAAAAATGTCGCAAGCTTCGGCAACAGTGCGATATCCGGATAGCTTTGTCCCTTCTCCCACTTGGAAACAGCCGCCCTTGATACCCCGACATGACGTGCAATTTCCTCTTGTGTCAATTGTAATTGCTTACGATGATTTGTGAAAACGGCCGCAAATTGAAAGTTATTCATGCCCTCACCTCTTTATCCTTATTATAAAAAGAAATTTTGCGGTTTAATAGCGACTAATTCTTACATAATGGAGATTTTGTCAACTTACGGTTGCGGATGGGGAAACGATGTATGAATTTTTACCTTCAGTTGGGGGTTGGAGGCAGATATTCTAATATACTTTGAATTGTTCTAATATATTTTTATTTGTTCTAATAAAATTGCGAGTTTCTAATATATCCGTTCATTGTTCTAAAATCCGGATCCATTGGGCTAATATCGCCAAGGTATTTTCTAATATCACTCCGACTTGCTCTAATATTCCTTACCATTGTTCTAATTAAAATCAAAACGCCATTCTTTCACCTCTATTCATGATAAAATAAAGGCCCTGTCCCGCTCTTTCTCCCCTCATTTTCTAATAACAAAGCCTCTTGTTCTAATAAACGGCTTCATTCTTCTAATAACCGTAACCATAACAGTCAGTATGCAAAGCCTCCCTCCAAAACTGCGTTCAATAAAAAAGCTGCCTCCAATAGGTAAAATACTTTGGGGACAGCCTGCTGTATATAAATTTTTATTTAATTAAATGCTTAATTTCCTCGTAGTTCGGCAATGCGGTTAATGCGCCTGCTTTAGTCGCAGCCATTGCCCCGAGCTTATTGCCAAACGCGACACAGCTTATTAAGTCTTCTTTTACCGTAGGGAGACCATTGAAATGGACATAGCGCAGTACACCCGCCATAAATGCATCACCCGCGCCTGTCGTGTCTACCGGGACAACGCGTTCAACGGGAACATGTGTAATTTCCCCATTCAACACCGCATATGCGCCGTCAGCACCTACTGTAATTAACACGATCGGCACTAATAGCTCGTCCAATTTCTGCAAGCCCTCTTCAATCGTTGACGACTCTGTCATGAAAAACAGCTCTTCATCTGTCAGCTTTAAAATATCTGCATCTTCAAAGAATGAAGTAATCGTCTCACGGCAGATTTCCTCAGATTCCCAACGAAGCGGACGGATATTCGCATCGATTGCGATAATCGCTCCTTTATCCTTCGCCATATCCACTGCGGCACGTGTTGTTTTTAATGCAGTTTCTTCAAACATCGTCCCTGAACAAACATTTAAAATCGAAGCACGTTTGAATGCTTCTTCCTGTAACTGCTCAGGCGTTACTTGTAAATTCGGTGTCTCATCGACATAATCTTTAAATACACGCTCACAGTTTTCCGTTAAATGCACATATACACCACTTACCCGTTTCTTCGCGTCAAATACAGCAAAATCCATATTCACGCCTTCTTTTGCGATTTCCTGACGGCAAAATTCCGATGTTTCGTCATCACCTGTAATTGTAATAAGCGCTGACGGTGCCCCAATACGACTAATCCCTGCTGCAACATTAATTGTTGCGCCACCTAAATACTTCGTAAATGAAGTATTGGTCTGATCATTTGCAATATAATCAATGAATGCATCTCCATAAACCAAGATGAATTCTTTGTCTAATTGACCCATTAAATGTTTAACCTCCGACGTTGTAAGTTCTTATTAATTTACCATAGAAAAGATATATTTATAAAACTTTGTACTATTCTGAAACTAATCCTTTTTTCGCGAACTGCATTTTTTTCTGTTATACTGTGTTTCGGTAAGGAGATGATATGGATGACGATTACCATTCGACAAGCGGATATAAAAGATGCGAATGCTGTTGCACCTTTAATTTATGACGCGATTGGTGACATTGCAAATAATTTGACTGGAGAGCATGAACTCCCTAAAATTCTGTTGTCCTTGGAACAGTTTGTGAAAGACACAAACAATCGCCACAGCTATTTAAACACATTCGTCGCGGAACAAAATGGCGAAATATTAGGCATTGTCGTTCTTTATGACGGACGTGCCGGGTATATTCTCGACCGTCAGCTTGAAGCACAGTTGGCGGAAAGAGGGCTGCAAATTACGTTAGATGTAGAAGCGCATATGGATGAATATTATATCGATACGATTTGTGTCTCTGAAAAGGCGCGCGGCCTTGGCATTGGCACGATGCTGCTGCAATTTGCCGAACAGCAAGGCAGGCAATTAGGATACGACAAAATTTCCTTGAATGTAGAGCTGGAAAAAGTCGATGCAAGGCGCCTATATGAACGGATGGGCTACCATACTAAAGAAAGCTGGACAATTATTAACGAGCCATTTCATCATATGGTGAAATCGCTATTAGAATAGGAAGAAACAACATGAAGCAAAACTGGATTTACTCATTGCTTGTCGTCATTGCGGCAAGCAGCTACGGAATTTTATCAACAATTGTAAAAGTCGCGATGCAGCATGGCTATACATCAGCGGAAGCGGTTACGAGCCAATATGTTTTCGGATTTTTACTTGCGCTTATTTTATTTGTTTTGACGCAGCGCACATTGCCGAAGCTGACAAAAAAGGGCGTAGTTACATTAATATTAGCCGGTATATGCACAGCCGTTACAGGTATTGTTTACGGACAATCCTTAAATTATTTACCGGCATCACTAGCGGTTGTCATGCTGTTCCAATTTACATGGATCGGGCTTTTCATGGACTGCTTCATAAAAAGACGTCTGCCAAGCCGCCTTGAAATGATTTCTTTGGCATTTTTAATCGCAGGGACGATTTTGGCTGCTGGCATTCTCGATGTGGACTTATCACAAATCGCTTGGCAAGGCTGGGCACTTGGATTATCTGCTGCCTTTACCTTTGCTGCTTTTCTGCAATTTAATGCCCGTCCTGTTGAAGGTGTGACGACGATCGGCCGTACATTCATTTTATCTATTGTGGCATTGATCATCGTTTCCATCTTTTTATCGCCTGAAATTGTATGGAACGGACAATTGGCAGGCGGCCTTTGGAAATTTGGCTTGGCACTCGGTTTATTCGGTATTATTTTTCCGATCTTATTATTCTCGATTGCCGCACCGAAAGTCGGCGGCGCACTCGTATCCATTTTAAGTGCAATGGAATTGCCTGTAGCGATCACGGTGTCTGTCATTGTATTAAAGGAAAGTCTGACGCTAATTCAAGTCGGTGGAATCATTCTTGTTTTATTCGGCATGGTTTTGCCGTCGTACTTCACTTCGAAAAAATTGAATATATAATTGGAAACGGGGATGTCGCTTTTTTGGTGCATCCCCGTTGTCATTTGCCGTATCGCCGTCTTTTTTCAGCCTCTTTCCTTGCCCTGTATGAATTGATATAATTTTCTAACAATTGTAGAATAGGAGTATTAGTAGTAGTTTCTATCATTTGATTGGAGGCCTATTCATCATGTTCTTTCAAGATTTTCGTGATCAAATAAACGAAAAAGAAGGTATATTATTCCCTTCCAACAGTTATCGCCAAATGGTTTTACAGCCCGCTTATGACGAGGCACGCAAGCATTTCCTGGATTCGATGCTTCAAATTCACATTGCCCACTTGAAAATGTTAGAGGAGCAAGAGTTGGTAACTTCTGACCAAGCATGCCGAATCGGACAAGCCATTCAAAAATTAGATTTGGAGTATTACAAAACACGCGATTATAACCCACAGTTTGAGGATTTATTTTTCCGCATCGAAAATAAACTAATTGAGCTTGGAGGAGATATTTCCGGGAATTTACATATCGGCCGAAGCCGGAACGATATGGGAATTGCCATTTATCGCATGACATTGCGAAAAAAAATGCTGACGCTTATGCAGGAGCTTTTAAATTTGCGCCACTCCCTAATCGCCTTCGCACAGGAGCATGTCGAGACAATTATGATTGGCTATACACATACACAGCAAGCACAGCCGACGACCTTTGCCCATTATTTAAAAGCTGTTATCGACCAGTTGACGCGCGACTATAAACGGATGCAAGCCGCATATAATACGATTAACCGCAGCAGTATGGGAGCTGCCGCATTGACGACGACGGGCTTCCCTATTAGCCGTGAGCGTATGCAGGAGCTTCTTGCCTTTGATGATTTAATCGAAAACGCATGGGATGCCGTAGCAGGAGCGGATTATATCGCAGAAGCGGCCAGCATCGTACAACTTGCCGCATTGAATTTGGGGCGTACATCACAGGACTTTTTATTATGGGCAACACAGGAATTTAATGCATTTAAGCTTGCAGGCCCATATGTGCAAGTAAGCTCCATCATGCCTCAAAAGCGCAACCCTGTTTCAATCGAGCATACCCGTTCTTTACTGTCTGCGGTCGTTGGGGATGCGGCAACGGTTCTGCAAATGGTGCATAATACGCCATTTGGAGATATCGTCGATACAGAGGATGATATGCAGCCATATTTATGGCGTGCGATTGACCGTTTAGTCGGCATTTATAAATTATTCGGCAGTTTGATTGTGACGATGGACGTGAATAAGGACAATTTACTAAAGCGAGCCCAAAATAGCTTTGCCAACGTAACAGAGCTAGCCGATTCCCTTGTGCGATCTGAAAGTATTTCATTCCGCCAGGCCCATAAAATAGTGAGCCTTTGTGTACGTGAACTCGTTGCAAATAACGAAGAATCGCTTGCAAGCTTAACATGGGACTTGGCAAACGAAAAATGCTTGGAAATTACCGGGAAACCTCTTCAAATTAATGAAATTGCCTTTTATCAGGCGATTCAGCCGGAGTACTTCGTCAATATCCGTACATTAAAAGGCGGACCGGCTCCTGCAACGATGCGAAAATCGCTCGTACAAGCCCAAGATGACTCTACCCAGCTCGAAAACTGGCTGCGTGAAAAAACGGAGGCGATTCTACAAGCCGAAGATCAATTAGAACAAATTTTAAAGGGGTGGGTCGAGCCATGAGTAATCGATTTATATTGGCAGTTGACGGTGGTGCAACAAAAACGGTAATGACAATTCGATCAACAGATGGCCGCGAGCTATTTTCCGCTACTTCCACAAGCTCGAATTACCAAGCTGTCGGCATTGAGCATGTACGGCATGTATTTACAGGCTTACTGCGCAGTGCTGCAGCCCATTTGCCAAGTTTAGTAATCGATGTCGCTGTATTTGCCATTTCAGGCGTTGACACTGCGCAGGACAAAAAAATAGTCGAAGAAATTATAGAGGAAAGTGTTGCTCGCTGTCCTTTTACTTTTGGCCAAATTATTATCGAAAATGATGTGGAGGCTACTTTAAAAGGACTAGGGGACAATAATGTAAGTTTGCTTATTTCAGGTACGGGAGCAATTTGCTACAGCTTTATGAATAATATTATTACCCGTGCTGGAGGGTGGGGTCATCGTATCGGTGATGAAGGAAGCGGCTACTGGATCGGCAAGCATATTGCAAAGGCGATTTTCCGCGCTGCAGATGGACGCAATAAGCCGACTGTACTGACAGAGCTTATTTTAAAAGGTCACCAAGTAAACAATACAGATGAACTGTTTAACTTAATCTATTCTTCGGATTATACGAATGCGCGTTTAGCTAGCTTTGGCTCGTATTTGCAAAAGGCGGCGGAAATGGAAGATGCAGTCGCCCAAAGAATTATGCGAAAAGCGGCGGATGAGCTTGTATTGCTGGCAACGACGACATTAAAAAATGCAGGATATGCAAATGAGGCGCACACATTATTTTTAAATGGCGGAGTATTGAAACATAACCGCCGTATAATGGATTTAATTATAGCGGAGCTCGAGAAAACGCATCCAAATATCTCGGTGAAGCTATGTGATGAAAAGCCTTTGGAAGCCATTTTCAATCGGGGATTGCGAGAAATCAACGGCGCGCTTCCTGTAAAATAAACACATGTAGGTCAAGTGCGGACATTCATTGTCGCCTTGACCTTCATTTTTTTCAACACTAAGGGGATTGCTTAAAATTATTATTTCAATAAAAGGAGATTACCGATTAAATTTCGAATCAATTAATTGCTTTGCTTCCAGCTTCATGTCTTCTGTAATAGATAAATACACTTTGCCAAGTGCAGTCAAAATAATAAACGCATCATCAGACAAACCGATTAAAGGCAAGAAATCGGCAATCAAGTCAATCGGCAAAATGAAATAGCCAAGCGCTCCAAGAACGATAAGTTTATTCGCTTTTGACATATTCGGGCTACGCAATGCCACAAAAAGCGTCACGGCAGCCTGAATCGCCTTATAGCCTAATCCCCCGCCGAAGTTTTTTATTTTATTTAAAAACTTTTTATCGGAGTAATGCTGCTCCTGACCTTCAATCATTTTATCAAAATTATATTGCTCACTCATAATGATTCTCCTTTCAGCTACGATTACCTCTATACTACCCCAATTTATTATAGTTTAACTGGCACTAAGTCCATCCGTTCCAATAAGCTTGATAACAATGCCCGTTACATCCCACTAACATTAAACAGAAAGTAAAGAACAATGAGTCCTCATTTTATTTACGTTTACGTTTCGAAAAAGATTCGTTTTGCACTTTGCCTTCACGGAGGAAGTTTACCCAAAGCTGCTGCAAAATTTTTGCCGGATTGATCACTTCATCATAGTAAATAATCGAGTTTTTCCGAAGCTTTGCATGACCAACAGGCACCTCATATAATGGGACTTTTCGTTTAATCGCTTCTATAAGCATGTTCGTATCATAGTGAAAGGACTCTCCTTTTACTCTGCATAGCCATGGTAAATGCTCTCTCGGAATATAGCGTAACCCCGTTTGAGTATCGAGCAGACGTTTATGAATAAACAATTCGAACAGCATCGAGTTTGCACGATTTTGAAGTTTGCTCATTAATGGATAGTCAGAATCTTTAAAATCGCGAATTCCCAATATGATGCCATCCGAGAAAACTTTCGTACTCGAAAGCACTTGCTCTACATCTAACACCGAATGCTGACCATGAGCACCTACTGTAATAATGCCCTTTGCTCGAATTCCGGACTTCACTATATATTCAAAACCCGTTTTAATTGCACGTCCTTTCCCCCAATTATTGTCATGTGATAAAATAATGCAATTTTCATGTTGCAGCTGCTCAAATATTTGTTTATATCTTTCATCACTGCCATCATTGATGACAATAATCTTTCCGATCGGCAATGTTTTCAGTTTCCCGATAAAGTCCACAATGGATGGCAATGGGTTCAACGCTGGTATAACAACAATGAATCGCTCCATTTTGCATGCTCCTTAGAAAGAAATATTCTCTAACTTTTTTCGACAACTGGCCAAAAATACAATGCTATTCATCGGCATCGCATATTTCCACTGGAATATGCTTAAATTGCGTCACATCAAACAAGCCTGTATCTGTCAGTTTAATGTCCGGAATGACGGGCAATGCTAAAAATGATAATGTCAAAAACAAATGATAATCAAGTGTTGGATGGATAATATGCAGCGCTTCATGCAATTTCCGAAGTTCTGCATTCGCTTCTTCCGCTGTACAATCTGTCATAATGCCTCCAATCGGCAAACCCAGGGACGCCATCACTTGCCCTTCATTGACAACGACTAATCCGCCCTGCATTTCCTGAAGAGCATTTAGTGCGACGAGCATATCGTCATCGTTCGTCCCTACTACGATAGCATTATGGGAGTCATGCGCAATTGTCGTTGCCACTGCACCGCTTTGGATGCCGATTCCATGCACGATTGCTGCCGCTTTCGTTCCTATATGATGGTGACGCTCGACAACCGCAAGCTTTAGCAAATCTTTTTTTGTGCATGGCATGAATTGCCCGTCTACGACATCCACTTCGCTCTTCATCCGTTTTGTTATTAATTGATCGGGAATAACCTGCATCACATTCGCTTTGTTTCCTTTCATTGGCAGTCCCAAATCTTTAGCCGAGAGTTTCGGTAAATGCATCGACTGTAAAATAGACGGTTCAACAATCGACTTTTCCGGCATTGGTGTTAGCATAGCCCCATTTTCTGCAACCTTTCTTCCGTTTTTCCATACTGCTAATGCTTTCATCGTCTGTAAACTGTCAACTAATAAAAAGTCTGCATCATAGCCCGCCGCAACCGCTCCTTTATTTTGCAGACGATAACATTCCGCCGCATTTAATGACGCGAGCTGAATCGCCAGTAAAGGGTCCATTCCTTCCGCAATCGCCAGTGTGACCGCATAGTTGATACTCCCTTGTTCAATGAGCTCATCCAAATGTTTATCATCTGTGCAAAATGCAAAACGGCGTGCATTCGTCAATGTAACAGCCGGCAAAATGGCCTTCAGATTTTTTGCGGCCGACCCTTCGCGAATGAGCACATACATCCCTTGCTCCACCCGGTCCAACGCTTCTTCCGCTGATACACATTCATGGTCCGTCAAAATTCCTGCTGCACGATAGCCGCGGATTTGCGCACTTGTTAATCCTGCACAATGCCCGTCAATAATCATGCCTGCATCTTGGGCAAGCTTTAACTTTGCAAGCATACCCTCTTCCCCATTCAACACAGCCGGGAAGTCCATTACCTCGGCCAAGCCAAGTACCGCATCACGATTTATAAATTCGGCCAAATCTTCCACCGTCAACACCGCCCCTGCATTTTCGAAAGATGTGCCGGGCACACTGGAAGGCAACATATAATAAATATCCATTTCTATATCTTCAATATCTTTAAGCATGAATTCAAGTCCTGCTTTTCCCGCTACATTCGCAATTTCATGCGGATCTGTCACAACCGCCGTCACACCATGCGGCAGCATAATTCGATTAAACTGCTTCGGCGCCAGCATTGATGATTCAATATGTATATGGGCATCAATAAAGCCTGGGACGATGTATTTTCCGCCCGCATCGATAATTTCTTCTGCATCAAATTCATTCGGCTTGGAAATGGCAATAATTTTTCCATCTGCCACTACGACATCCCCTTGTCGCCACCGTAGATTGAATACATCCGCAATTTGTCCATTTTGAATAATAATATCCGCTTTTCCCCTTTTTTGTGATCGATCAATTATTCGCTTCATCTTTCCACCTGCTCTCATCATTTCCCATTATCATACAATATTTTCGGACAGCCACGTGCTTAATTCGCCCCCTATTCATTTTTATTTCTCTTTTCCGATAAAAAGAGTAATTACTATTAAGTGGAATATAACGTTATTTGGAAGGAGTGAGTACATTTATGGTAAATCGTGACTTGCTTACAATGCTTATTAATTCAATCCCGGAAACACATCGCCCTTTAGCGGAAATACTGCTGGGTGCGGCACGCTATACCATTTCCAATCCCAAGCTTTCTTTAAAAAAATCAAATATAGCACTTAGCATTATCGTTCGTGATTTATATGCAAAGGAAATGAAGAAGGACGGATCGAAAAGTGAACTGCGAACACTCCTAAACAATAAAAGTTTTACTGAAAAAATAAAACCGCGTCGTATGTATTTACTCATGAACTTAATTCAAAAAATGACATCCATGCATGCAAACGAATTGATTGATACAAAAGTGGCGAAAATGGTCATTGATTATTTAGTCGATTTGACAAATTGGTATGTGCAGCGTCTAACAAAAGGGGAAAAATTAAATAGAGCCGCATTGTCGGATATAGAAGATTTTATACCCGCGTCCTCCTTTGAAAATTTCAATTTTGCCCCACATGATTACGAAGATGCCGTGAAATGGTTTACAATCGCTGCGAAAGAAGGCAATCGAAGTGCACAGTATAACCTCGGTGTTTTATACAATCATGGGAAAGGGGTACAGCGTAATTTTAAAGAAGCGGCGAAATGGTATGCTTTGGCTGCTGAACAAAACGACAGCAATGCACAATATGCACTTGGCGTATTATACCAGCTCGGTAAAGGCATCGGGCAAGATGAAAAGAAAGCAGCCGAGCTGTATGAACTCGCCGCAATTACCGGAAATCCGGATGCGCAATACAACCTCGGCTCTCTTTACAACCATGGAACCGGCGTCGAGCAAAATTATAAGGAAGCAGCGAAATGGTATAAAAAAGCGATCGAGCAAGGAAATACAAGCGCCATGAACAACCTCGGATTTTTATACTATAATGGACAAGGCGTCGAACAAAGTCATGAAAAATCCGCACAGCTTTTTTTGCAGGCAGCGAAAGCCGGTGATGCAAGCGCACAGTATAATCTCGGTTATTTACATGCAAAAGGGCTTGGTGTCAATCAATCATACAAAGATGCGGCTTGCTGGTATTTATCCGCCGCACTACAAAACCATACAAATGCACAGTTCCAGCTCGCCTTGCTTTATAAATCGGGGCAAGGCATCGAGCAAAACGAGGAAGAGGCGATTAAATGGCTGACACTTGCTGCAAATAGCGGACATACAAATGCCCAATATTCCCTCGGTCTTATTTACAAACAGCAAACTACGAAGCAAGCACAGGCAAATGCGCTGGAATGGTTGCTAAAAGCGGCTTCAAGTGAACATATTAGCGCCAATTATGATTTGGGAATGCTTTATCTCGAAGCAGGTCGCCATGATACCGCGATTAAATGGCTGAAGCGCGCGGCGATACAAAATCATGCAAAAGCGCAGCTACAGCTAGGATTGCTTGCACTCGGGGATGAACGTCACTTTCCAAATTATGAAGAAGCATTTAAATGGTTCCGCACAGCTGCAAATACAAACGATGCGGAAGCAGAATACCAGCTCGGCTTATTGTATGAAAGAGGGCTCGGGACTCCAGTCAGTTATGACGAAGCACGCCATTGCTATCGGTTGGCAGCGGAGCAGGATCATCTGGACGCACAATATCAGCTCGGCAATCTTTTCGATAAAGGGCTCGGAACAAAGCAAGATTACTCGGAAGCGCTAAAATGGATTCAGCAGGCCGCGCAAAGTGGGCATTTGAAGGCACAATTTCAGCTGGCCCAAATGTATGCTAATGGTGAAGGAACGGTCAGAGACTATAAAGAGGCTGCTAAATGGTATCGCCTCGCCGCTCAGCGCGGCCACATGAAAGCCCAATTTCAGCTTGGCATGCTTTACAAAAAAGGATTCGGTGTCGCCCAGAACTATACAGAAGCTACACGCTGGCTAAAACAGTCGATTGAACAAAATTTATGAAACAAACGTGGAAAACTGCCTGAAAAACTATAATGCTTTTCTAGGCAGTTTTATATTTTGCTTTTAACTTTGAACTGTTGCATCCTCAATCTGCTGTGAGAATACGTTGAGTGCCTCTTCAATATTCACTTTCACATTTTGTTCTTGCAATGCCTCGCCAATCGCTGTGATTGCCTGCTTAAGCATTGTTGCCGTCGTATTGCCCATATGTCCGATGCGGAAAGCTTTCCCTGCCAAATGCGCTAAGGCTCCTGCTACAACAACACCCCGGCTTGCCAGGCTTGCCCGGAACTTCCCATCATCGACTCCTTCCGGATATAAAATACAGCTTAATGTCGGCGCGGCTACTTCTTCATTTGCAAGTGGTATCATGCCATATGAACGCAATGCTGCACGAATCGCTTTTCCGAATGCAATATGGCGAGCTTCACGATTTTCCATACCTTCTTCCAGCACAATTTGCAAAGCAACATCATACGCATAAATTAAATTGACTGGTGGTGTCGCAAAATACATCGCTGGATTTGCCATAATATTGCGCCAGTTATGTATATCTGCATAATAAGCGGGGACTGTCCCGATTTGCTCACGCGCCGCCAATGCCTGCTGACTAAAAGCGATAATTGCAAGTCCGGGAGGTATGCCAATCGCTTTTTGCGACCCTGTCAAAACGATATCGATTGTGTATCCTTCTTCACCATAAGCTTTCCCCATATCTTCTCTTAAAGCAGCAGTGGCCACGACTCCATCAACGATTACAAGCGCGCCTGATGCTTTAATAACCGGTATAAGGGTATCCAAATCCGAAGCAACACCTGTAGACGTATCCGCATGTGTAATTGTGACCGCTTTATATTTGTTTGCTTTCAACGCTTCTTCAACAAGCTTTGTGTCCACACGCTCTCCCCATGTGGATTGCAGCACATCCACCCCAATGCCAAACGCCTTTGCAAGCGGTGTAAAGCGATCACCAAAATAACCGTGGCTAATAACTAAAATGCGCTCACCTTTTTTTACCGTATTAACAACTGCCATTTCCATTGCTAGCGTACCCGAGCCAGCTACAATATACACTTCGCCATCTGTGTTAAAAAGCTTTCTCGTATTCGCAATCGCATTTTTAAATGTTTCAACAAATCTAGGATCTGTATGCCCACGCGTCTCGCTTGCCAGTGCATCATAAATTTCATCCAGTACGGGTGTAGGTCCAGGCACAAGCAATAATTCCTTATTTTCCATCTTTAAAACCCCTTTAATGTTTAGTAGCAGAATACTCTTTTCATGCTAAAAATAGCATGAAAGAAATCTTCTCTTATTATAGTATTCCTTAAAAGCTTTCAATCTCCTGTTATCTGTAAAATGGAAAATGCCTTTCTAGCTCCATCCTAGCTAGAAAGACATGTTACCATTTATAAAATACCCCTAAGTTTTCCTTTATTTTGGGAGGCAATCCCGATCCAAACCGCGTTCCAATTCGATTTAGATATTACGTAGTTGAGACGTTCAAGTTCAAAAATCTTATTCCTTTTCTCCATTATTCGTATCCATTTCAATGCATCGCCTATCCCATAGCGAAGATTTACTAAGCGCTATTCCCCCAACAGCACTTTGAATAGGAACAATATGTGAGAAGAAATAAATTATTGCTTATAGGGCAGCTCCCCGTTTATGAATCCGCTTCATAATACTGCCCTTAAAAAATAGTCCTTCAACGTATAATTGAGCTATTTTATACGAATTGCTCTGTTTCAGTAGAGCCCGCCATCGCTGTTGTAGAAGATGTACCACCTGAAATTGTTTGTGATACTTCATCAAAGTAACCAGTACCGACTTCACGTTGGTGACGAGTTGCAGTGTAGCCTTTACTTTCAGCAGCAAATTCGGCTTGCTGCAGTTTCGAGTATGCAGCCATACCATTGTCTTTGTAGTCATGCGCAAGCTCGAACATTGAGTAGTTTAAGCTGTGGAAACCAGCAAGTGTGATAAATTGGAACTTGTATCCAAGCTTCCCTAGCTCACGTTGGTACTCTGCAATCTCCTCATCTGATAGCTTAGCTTTCCAGTTGAATGAAGGCGAGCAGTTATACGCTAACATTTTTCCTGGGAATTGTGCATGGATTGCAGCAGCAAATTCACGAGCTTCCTCTAATGACGGGTGAGAAGTCTCACACCAGATCAAGTCTGCATATGGTGCATAAGCTAATCCACGGGCAATTGCTTGCTTAATGCCTGGATTTGTTCGGTAGAATCCTTCTGGAGTGCGTTCACCCGTTAAGAACTCTGCATCACGCGAATCAATATCTGATGTTACCATGTCAGCAGCATCTGCATCTGTACGTGCGATTAAAATTGTATCAACACCCGCCACATCAGCAGCTAAACGTGCAGCAATTAAGTTGCGCACAGCGTTTTGCGTTGGTAGCAATACTTTCCCGCCTAAGTGACCGCATTTTTTCTCAGAAGCTAATTGATCTTCTAAATGCACACCTGCTGCACCTGCTTCAATCATACCTTTAACAAGTTCAAATACATTTAACGGACCCCCAAAGCCTGCTTCCGCATCAGCTACAATCGGCGCAAACCAGTCAAAACCATCGTCGCGGCCTTCCGCATGATCGATTTGGTCAGCACGTTGCAGCGCCTGGTTAATACGCTTTACTACTGCCGGTACAGAGTTTGCCGGATATAAAGACTGGTCCGGATACATTTGGCCGGAAAGGTTTGCATCAGCAGCTACTTGCCACCCCGATAAGTAGATTGCCTGTAAACCTGCTTTCACTTGCTGCACTGCCTGATTCCCCGTTAAAGCGCCTAAAGCATTGATAAATGGCTCTTCATGCAATGAATTCCATAAGCGGGCAGCCCCACGCTTCGCTAATGTTTGCTCCTGTACGAATGAACCTTGAAGCTTTATAACTTCATCTGCTGTATAGCCACGCTCAATCCCTTTCCATCGCGGATTTTCTGCCCAATCCTTTTGTAAAGCTTCGATTCTTTCTTGACGAGTTGACATGTTTCATTTCCACCTTCCCATTGTGTATGAAAATTCTGTCAGGAAAATTGCTAATCCCCTGTTCCATAACAGATAATCTTGCTGTAAAATAATATATAACAGAATTTTTAATTTTTCATTATTTTCTGACAAATTAGGTTTGTTTTGGGATGAAAGGGCTTATTTGAAGGATGAGTTACCCATAGTTGTATAATACAGAAGGGAATGATTTGCATTGGAATTACAAAATATTGAAACGGAGAAGAGTTTTTTAAATCAATATAAAATTATTTTAGAAGATTGGCTACCAAATGGCGCCTCAATTGCCATCGCTGTAAATAATGTATTTGTCTACTTCCACTCAGGTGATCAACACCTTACTTTAAACGTGGGCTCAGCTGTTCCAGAAAATAGTATCGCCAATAAAGTTCTTCAAACGAAGCAAAAAATCGATGCCGTAATGGAGAATACAATGTTCGAGACACCTTATTACGCGCTTGGCTATCCGATTACAGTGAATGGCCAGCATGGTGCGTTAGTTATTGTGCTTCCACCATTGTTCAAAGTGCACAATATAGACAACTATCAATTTTTAACTGGAAAGCAACATGAGGATTGGATGCCTATACCTATTGACCAAATTTCACATATTGAAAGTTTGCAAAAGCGGACATGGTTCTATTCCGAAGGGGAGCAATATAAAACAGCAATAACATTAAAAGAACTTCAACTAAGATTGCCTAATACATTCATCCGCATCCATCGTTCCTATATTATTAATATTTATTATATAAAAAAAATTTCACGCGATTTTGCATCTAATTTTAT
>NZ_JBQCJW010000028.1:0-46304 GCF_051967575.1 Solibacillus silvestris | reverse complement strand
TTCGTCTCGACCTCCGTGTATTTTACTTAATCATATCACGTTAGCTCGGTACGACATCTATCCTAACAGAGGGGGATAGTCGAACTGTATTCGCATAATTAAGAATATTCCTCTATCCATTTTCTATAATTTCCCGATAATATACTCCACTCAAATATATTAAAACACGAACATTCAAATATCATTTAATACAAAAATCCGTAAATTTGTCGCTAATTCTTCTCTTTTATGTTTTCCCAAAAAATAATTCCGCGAATTTTCACATTTTTACAGAAAAAGAGTATATTATCAATCTATAAATTATTTTAATTGACACAAGGAGTGTTTCCGTTGAAAGTAACTACAAAACGCGCATTTAACTTTAATGCTGGTCCATCAGCATTACCGCTTGAGGTTTTGGAAAAAGCACAGGCAGAATTGGTAGATTTTAAAGGGACAGGCATGTCGGTGATGGAATTAAGTCATCGTAGTGCTACATTTGAAGAGGTTCATAACGAAGCTATCGCACGTTTACGCAAGCTGTATAATATTCCTGAAAACTACGAAGTGCTCTTTTTGCAAGGCGGAGCAAGCTTGCAATTTTCCATGATTCCGATGAATTTCTTAAAAGAAGGGCAAAAAGCGAGCTATATTCAAACAGGGGCTTGGTCGGAAAAAGCATTTGAAGAAGCATTATTATTTGGTGCACCTGTTGAAGCTGCCAGCACAAAGGAAAACAACTATAAGAATATCCCTGCACTTCCGGAAATTCAAATTGATGTGGAAGCTGCTTATATGCATTTAACATCAAACAATACAATTTTCGGTACACAGTGGAAAGTATTTCCTGAAACAGGAGAGATTCCATTAATTGCCGATATGTCATCAGATATTTTATCGAAGAAAATAGACGTTTCGAATTTTGCGATGATCTATGCGGGAGCGCAGAAAAATTTAGGTCCTTCAGGTGTGACAGTCGTTATCATTCGCAAAGACTTCATGGAAAAGGCAAACAGCAATGTCCCAACAATGTTGAAATATGCTACACATTCAAAAAACAATTCTTTATACAACACACCTCCTACTTTTGGAATTTATATGCTAGGGGAAGTTTTAAGATGGGTAGAAGCGCAAGGCGGATTGGAAGCAATAGAAAAACGCAATGAGGAAAAGGCGAAATATATTTACGATGCCATCGATCATTCAGACGGCTTTTACTATGGACACGCAACGGAAGATTCACGCTCATTGATGAATATTACATTCCGGGTTGCCAATGAAGAGCTTGAGAAGAAGTTTTTGGCAGAAGCAAAAGAAGCAGGTTTCGTTGGTCTGAACGGTCACCGCTCTGTAGGAGGTTGCCGTGCTTCCACATACAATGCCGTACCGATGGAAACATGCAAGGCGCTTGCTGACTTCATGGTGAAATTCCAGCAGCATAATCAATAGCAATGAAAATAAGCATGAGCCGCCTAGATGACTCATGCTTATTTTTAAATTGTCGGCTTATAAAATGAGCGGTTATCCAATGGGAATAGACGCTCTGTAAATTCGCCGGGCTTTGTTTTATCGAGGGCGCGTGTAAGCATATTCATCTTTGCATCAATATTGTCGATATAATGCAAAATTTCCGCTTCTTGAATCATAGGCTTTTTCGGGCTTCCCCATTCCTCTTTTCCATGATGCGACAACACTAAATGCTGCAGCAGCATCACTTCTTCTCCATCAATTTTCAATTCATTGGCAGCTTGGCCAATTTCGTTGACCATAATGGAAATATGTCCGAGCAAATTGCCTTCCACAGTATACATTGTACCGACAGGACCGCTTAACTCGATCACTTTCCCAATATCATGCAAAATGACGCCAGCATACAATAAATCGCGGTTTAATGTAGGATACAGATCACAAATGGCATCGCTTAATTTCAACATTGACACGACATGATCGATTAAGCCTGAAGCATAGTCATGATGATTTTTTGTCGCAGCAGGGAAAATGATTAAACGTTCTTGATATTTCTTCACGAGGAAGCGTGTAATACGTGAAATATTCGGATTTTGTATTTGGAAGAAATATTGATTTAATTCTTCAAATAATTGTTCTTTCGGCACAGCAGATGTCGGCAATAAATCGCTTATTTGAACACCTTCTTCTTCACGTGCTGGTCGGATTTGTTTGACGCGCAGCTGGTTTTTTCCACGATAATCGTGAATCTCTCCACCAACCTTCACAATCACTTGCGCACGATACAAGTTTTCATGTTCTTCATTTGTATCCCAAAGCTTTGCCTCAATATCGCCACTTCGATCTTGCAGGATGAGTGACATAAATGGCTTACCGACAGTCGTTACTCCTTTTTTAGCTTCTTTAATCAACAAATATTGATCTACTTGGTCACCAGGTTGGAGTTTTGTAATTCCATTCACAAGCAATCGCCCCTTTATAACTCTATTACAATTTATTGTAACATGTATATGCATTACTTATCGATCAAAAGACTAAATACCTGTTCATGAACATGCCATAAATTTCAAATATTTCTGCAATAATGGAGTTTGCTTCGTGAATTATCGGAAAATTTCTTGTATAATTAAATTATCTTGCTTATAAAGGGTGGTTTAAATGGAGAATTATCGTTTTACTGCATTTGAAAAAACGGGGGAAACTTTATTCGATGAAGTATGGTCTTTTGCAAACGATGACGCTGCAAAAATCGAAGGCCAAAAGCAAATCGAAGAAAAAGGCATTGCTGAAAAAACGCATCGATTAGTAAACGCATCTGGCAAACTAATTTTATTCCACGTGTAAATTAACCGTACATAAATTTGAAGGTGTCCTGAAATTCAGGGCACCTTTTATTTATGTTAAACGCTCTATTGTTTTATAAAGTTCCACGTTGGTCGGCACTTGCAAATACATACGCAGACGGACAATGCGACTTAACTCCTTTTCAATCATTGCTTTTGCATATGCGACACGGTCCTCTGCTGCATACATATTGCGCAGCTCCTCCTGCATATTATGCATTTCGTTAAAATCGTGCAAAACTTGCTGGAGTTCCTTTTCATTTAATAAATACTGTTCCACTAAAATCGCAAGCTCGCCGTTAAAAATCTCCAGCATTTTCAAGGAGTCATCTTTAATAAATAAATCTAGCACCTTTTTTACTATTTTCGTCGTCAATACACTCCCTAAAATCAACCCGATTATCCCGCCGATCAAGCTGATGACTGTTGTGCTTACATTCGGAATTGTAAAGCCTATCCCCCCGCCGACAATTAAACCGATAAGACTGCCCGCTACACTTGCTGCCGTCTTTGATATATTTTTAAACAGCTGCCCCGGAGACATTTGCCCTTTAATCGTTCGAACAATATCAACACTCGACATGACTCCTGTAACGATGGCTCCTGTGACAACATTGGCGTTTAATAGGATAACCGCTTTTTTTGCAGCAGCCGAACTGTACATCGCCTTTTTTGTAGCAGAGCTTGCCATTTTCTTCACAACAGCTTTCGCACCATTTTTCTTGACCGCACTAATGACGCCTACATCCAGCTGAATATGGTCGACAACATTTACACGGTGTATTTGTTCCTCGATTATCTCCTCTGCAAAGGATTCACCTACTACAGAAAGACCTGTGAATACAGCATTTTCAATCGCTTCTCCACGTTCTGCGCCATTCCACTTGCTTTGGGCAAAAGAAATCGCAGTACTCATGCCGATTGCCTCTTCCATAAAATCTATGCGGCCCGTCTCATCCATTATTAAATGACGGATATTCCCCGCCTCTGTAATATGGCGTACTTGTTCATATGTGAAAGCACCTTGTTTTATAAACTCGCTATTACCGAAATGGGCATGCACTTTCTCAAACTGCTCAAAAGGCACTTCCAAATAATTGATTTGCTGTTGAGAGAGCTGTTTCAACTCTGCTTCACACATTGCAATCGTTTCGGATGTATTTGGACAATATATGTTATGCAATAGTTGTCGCCCTTTTTTTGATAGCCTATTTTGTTCCACGAAGCTACCTCCATTTTTAGTCTTTCACTATCATATAAGCATTCTGGATTGTTGTACAGCAATTATTTTAAAGAACAATAAAAAGGAGGCGCGAATGGTCATTCACAAGCACGCCTCCTTCTCCTATGCAGTTATTTCCCTTCAAATTGCGGCATGCGTTTTTCGACAAATGCTTGTATGCCTTCTAAATGATCCTTTGTTTGCCGCATCTTCACTTGACCTTTAGACTCGCCTTGCAAAATCTGCTCAAGCTGCTGCAAATTGGCCGAATGCAAAATTTGCTTTGTTTCTATCATCGCCGAAATTGGAGATGCAAGCAGCTTTCCAACAAGCTGATCAACTGTTACTAATGCAGCGCCATCTGGAACATTATAATCGATCAAGCCTAATGCCAATGCTTCTTCGCCGTTCAAAACTTTTCCTTCCCAAATCATTTGCTTTGCTTTAGCCGTGCCGAGGCGCTCTTTCATAAAGAAGTGTCCTGCTCCGTCTGGTATTAAGCCGATTCCGATAAAATTCATCGCCAATTTACTCGATTGTTCTGCGACAATGATGTCACTGCCTAAAGCTAAGCTGAACCCTAAACCGGCTGAAGCTCCATGAATTTGTGCGATCGTGATCATCGGTAGTGTGTAGTAAGCTTTCACCAATCGCGATATATCGCCCATAATTGCTCCAAAATCCGAAAACTCATCTGAGGAGACCATCATCTTCACATCTCCGCCAGCAGAAAATACTTTGCCCTCTCCTTTTATAATGAGAATTTGGACATCCTCTTCGTTATGTAGCGCTTCAAAGCAATCCGCCAATTCCCGCATCATCGTAAAGTCCATGGCATTCATCGCATTCGGACGATTTAATGTTAGTGTCGCTTTTCGTTCTGCAATTTCCAATTTGATTGTTTCATAGTTCAATTTTATACACCCCTTATAAATGAATATTCATTCATTTCGACATACAATGATTAAAGTCCTTTATTTGCTTAAATATTTTCCAACTTGTAACCCGGTAAATAAGCAGCCCCCTACAAATGTGCCTTCCAATGAGCGATAGCCGTGAATGCCTCCGCCTCCAAATCCGCTTACTTCCCCGGCAGCAAAAAGCCCTGTGACTGGTTGACCATCGTCATTTAACACTTGCCCATTTAAATTCGTCTGCAGCCCGCCCAATGTTTTTCGCGTCAAAATATTTAAGCGCACTGCTATTAAAGGACCTGCAGACGGGTCTAAAATTTTATGAGGCTTTGCTGCACGAATCAATTTGTCTCCTATATAATTTCTCGCACCGTGCAAAGCCGTAATTTGCGCATCTTTTGAAAATACATTTTCAATTTCACGATCACGCGCCAAAATCTGCTCTTTAATATGCATGAAGTCGAGCAAGTCACTCCCGGAAAGCCTGTTCATTCCTTCCACTAATTCCTTTAAGCTATGTGCAATGACAAAATCTTCTCCATTGTCTTTAAAGGCTTGCACTGCAGCTGGCGGTCCTGGCAAAACACGTTTTAGCACGTCTTTTATACTTTTATTCGTCAAATCCGGATTTTGTTCTGAGCCTGATAATGCAAATTCCTTTTCAATAATTTTTTCCGTTAAAATAAACCAGGAATAATCATGGCCAGTCTTTTGAATTGCTTCTAGTGTGCTTAACGTATCGAATCCCGGAAAATTCGGTGCTATGAATCGATTTCCCAATGCATCAAACCACATCGATGACGGTCCCGGCAAAATTCGAATCCCGTGATTTTCCCAAATCGGATCCCAGTTTTTTAATCCTTCAGTATAGTGCCACATACGATCGCGGTTGACGATACGCCCGCCTGCTCGTTCTGTAATTTCCAGCATTTTTCCGTCTACATATGCCGGAACCCCAGCAACCATGTTTTTCGGGGGCGCACCTAGTCTTGATGGCCAATTTTTCTTTACAAGATCTATGTTTGCCCCAATCCCACCGCTCGCTACAATTACTGCATCTGCTGTATATTCGAATGTTCCGACTGCTTCCCTTGAGCTTTTCTCACCACGGCGAATGATGCTATTTTCTAAAATATTGCCGCAAATGCCTGTGATCGCATTATTTGCAACAATCAGTTCTGTCACTTGATGACGGGGCAAATAGTCAATTTGCCCATTTTCGGACGCTTGCAGCACTTTCTTGGCGAAAGGTTCCACTAATGCAGGACCTGTTCCCCACACAATATGAAAGCGCGGGACCGAGTTGCCATGCCCCCCCGCCAATGAACCGCCCCGCTCCGCCCAGCCGACTACCGGAAAAAATTTAATGCCATGCTTTTTTAGCCAGTTATATTTTTCCCCAGCAGCAAAATCGACATATGCTTTGGCCCATTCATATGCCCAGTAATCCTCGTCCTCTAAACGGTCAAAATTTGCAGAACCGCGCCAATCTTGCCAAGCAAGCTCTTTATTATCTTTAATTCCTAACCTTCTTTGTTCCGGAGAATCGACTAAAAACAGTCCCCCGAATGACCAGAACGCTTGACCACCGATTGAATTTGCCGGTTCCTGATCGACAAGCAGCACCTTCTTTTTCGCATCGATAAGCTGGCAAGCCGCTGTTAGTCCAGCCAACCCTGCACCGATAACGATTACATCATATTGCATATTCCACTCCCCCTTATATGTACATATGTATTACAATTTCGTTTTATTTTTAATTTCCCCTTCTATTTTTTTCCTTGCCTTAATACCGGGGAATTACTGTTTGTGACAAAATTATGTCAATTTAGGGGAATTCCATTTTCCAGTATAGTATTCAGCGATTGAGATTTCTGTAAATTCAATTAAATCGCATTACCTCAACATCGTTAGCGCTTACATACAATCTCCTATACACGAACGTTTTCATGAGAAATATAATATATAGTTCGTTTAAAGCCTTCCAAATATGAATTAAGCAAAATTTTTTTTAATTAGTAATGAAAATTGCGTTGACAAAGGTGAACAATCAAGTTTATGATGTTATCAAATTTAATCACGACAAACTATAAGGATAGAGACATGCTGTTTAGTTTCGTATAGCAAAGAGAGCTGGTGGTTGGTGTGAACCAGTATATACGCTAAATAAGTTCCACTCTTGAATAGAGTAGCCGAAAATCTAAAGTAAGCTATTCCGTCACATGCACGTTACGCATATGGATAAGGTTGAACATATTTTTCCCGAAAAAATATGTCAACGAAAAAGGGTGGTACCGCGATTTGTTAAATTAATGCCTTTCGCCCCTTACGTTTTACGTAAGGGACGGAAGGCTTTTTATTATGTATTGGCGGATGCCAAAGATTTTTTCAGCAAATTGCCCCGAGAAAAAGCAAAAAAAGTGAAATAAAGGGAGAGAATTTTACTATGACAACAGAAGTTATCGAAAAAGCGACAAAAACTATTAACGTATTTATTGCAGATCCATTAAGTGATGACGGTATTTTCCCGTTGCGTCAAGAAAAAGAATTGGATTTAAATATTGTTGTTGAGACAGGCTTGGCTCCTGAAGAATTAATGGCGAAAATTAAAGATGTCGATGTATTGCTTGTCCGTTCTCAGACGACTGTCACACGCGAAGTAATTGAAGCAGCCAAAAACTTGAAGTTAATCGGACGTGCCGGAGTAGGCGTTGATAATATCGACTTAAACGCCGCAACCGAACACGGCATTATCGTAGTAAACGCGCCAGACGGAAACACGAACTCTGCTGCCGAGCATACAATTGCGATGATGACTTCACTCGCTCGTTTTATCCCGCAAGCTTTCAACACATTGAAAAATGGAAAGTGGGACCGCAAATCTTATGTTGGTGTCGAGCTAAAAAACAAAACATTAGGTGTTATCGGTATGGGACGAATCGGTGTTGAAGTAGCTTATCGGGCAAAAGGCCAGCGCATGAATGTTATCGCATATGATCCATTTTTAACTGAAGAACGCGCAAAAGAGCTAGGAGTAAAAAAAGGGACGGTTGACGAAGTATGTGCCGAAGCTGACTTCATTACAGTCCATACACCACTATTGCCTGAAACACGCAACATCATCAACAAGGAACGTTTTGCCCTTATGAAAGAAGGCGTTCGCATTATTAACTGCGCGCGCGGCGGTATTATTAACGAGGACGATCTATATGAGGCGATCGTTGATGGCAAAGTTGCAGGCGCGGCGCTTGATGTATTCGTGCAGGAACCGGCAACCGATCATAAATTGCTGACATTGCCGCAAGTCATTGCAACACCCCACTTAGGCGCATCTACAGTTGAAGCCCAGGAATCTGTTGCAGTTGACGTATCAAACGATATTATTAAATTTTTTAAAACGGGAACAGTAACAAATCCCGTGAATATGCCATCAATTCCGAAAGAGAAACTGGCACAGGTGGAGCCATTCTTCGCTTTGGCAGAAAAGCTTGGCAAATTCCTTATTCAAGTAACCGAAGAAAGCATTCAGCAATTAAATATTTCTTATGCTGGTGAAGTGGCAAATTTCGATGTGCGTCCATTAACGGCAAATGCGATTAAAGGTTTACTATCTACAAACCACGGCTCTCACGTAAATGATGTGAACGCGCGTTATTTGGCAGAGCGCATTGGAATGCAAATCAACGAGCATAAAACAACAACTGCAAAAGGCTTCACAAACTTAATTACAGTTGAAATCGTAACCGAAACGGAAAAGCATACAGTAGCCGGCACATTATTAAATGGTCTTGGTGCCCGTATCGTGAAAGTGGAAGGCTTTGTAGTCGATGTCATCCCGGCTGGCAACCTTCTATACATTAAAAACCAGGACAAACCAGGTTCCATCGGTCGCGTAGCTACTAAATTGGCGGAAAAAGACATTAACATCGCGACAATGCAAGTAGGCCGTGATCAAGTTGGCGGCTCTGCCGTTATGATGCTGGCAGTGGATAATGAAGTGACGACCGAAGATTTGATTTACGTAGCGCAGCTTGAAAATATTGATGAAGTGAAAGCTATTACTCTATAACTTTTTCTGACACTGGTGAATGGGAAGACCATCCATCAGTGTTTTTTGATTTTTTCAACATATTTTCTTTTGAAATGCATAAGTTTAATAGACTATCTTTTCTCTTGTAGTTCAAAATCAGTATTTAAGGAACCGTTTATTTATGTTTGGCGAATGGGATTGTATACTAGGTATATTAATTAATATTTTACTATACCGTTCAATTTTACCTAAAGGGAGTTTTCTATATGAAAAAAATATTTTCCTCATTGTTTACCATTCTATGTATTGCTATTATTTTCTTAGTTTGCCCGCATAGCGCTCATGCACATACTCCTATCACAATAAAAACAACAACGGCAGAAACAGACATATTCAATGAAACTTTACAGGAAAAGATCATTTCCCTCTCAAAAGCAACACCGCTCATCGTTCTCTCAGAAAAGGATGATTGGACAAAAGTTCAATACAAAACAACGACCGGCTATATTAAAAGCGAAATTTTAAAATCTGCATCCCCTCAATATATGCTCGTAAATGCTAAAAATGAGCCGCTTGTACGCGTAACGAACACACAACAAAGCGATATAATAGGGAAACTTTATATAAATAGTATTGTAGAAGTGTACGGTTCTGCTTCTACTGACTTCGTTTTCGTAAAATACGGCAATACGGCAGGCTTTGTAAATAAGCATGCACTCGTGCAGCCTACAGCAAAAGCGATGACAGTAAAAAGTTCTGCAGATTTAGTCGTCCGATCTGCCGCCAGCCCATCCAGTGGCGAAATTGGGGTTTTACGTAAAAATGCGAATGTCACAATGCTTACAAATTTAAAAGGATGGGCGTTTGTCGCAACCGATGAGCTTTCTGGCTATGTGCTTGCAAGCGGACTGAAATCTCCTGACAAAAAAGCCGAAGCACCAAAGCCGCCCAAGCCTAAAAGCGGGAAAAAAATCGCCTTAACATTTGATGATGGCCCACATCCGAAAGTGACGATGCAAATTTTAAAAACCCTTGAAAAATATGATGCAAAGGCAACATTTTTCGTTATTGGTCAAGAGGCGAAAAAGTATCCTGAAATTTTAAAAACGGTGTATGAAGCAGGTCATGAAATCGGCAACCATACATTCAATCATACAAAACTCACAACGTTATCATTAAAGCAAATGAAGGGTCAAATTCAATCCACAGATGCTGTGATTAACGCGGCAATCGGTCAAAATGCAACGGTTTTTCGTCCGCCTTATGGTGCGTATAATAAAACAATCGTCAATCAATTGAATGTTCCGATCGTTATGTGGACAATCGATACGCTCGATTGGAAGCATCGCGATCCAGAAAAAACCGTGCTTGCGGTGAATGAACAAGCAAAAAACGGCAGTATCATTTTAATGCATGATATCCACCAAACAACGGCGGATGCTTTGGATACGATCCTTTCTGCCTTACAAAAACAAGGCTATGAATTTGTAACCGCTTCGGAATTACTGGAAGTACAAAAACGCTAGTGTCCGATAATTAATTATTACTTATTATATATTTTAAAAATACTTCAGAATTAGATAAATATTAAGTTGCGGTGTTTTATTGGCGGAAGCCGCACAACAGCAATAAAGGAACGTGGTAGGCGCCGTGCATACTCGCAAAAGACCTTCCCTTTTATGAAGTAAAATGATTTATTTATCGCAATAGAAGTTTTGCTGCACTATTTTATTTGTGCAGCAAAGCTTTGTTACTTTTGTACTTGCCTGTCAATATCTAAAATTTCCTTTCCTAATAAAGATGTAAGGGACTGTTGAAAAGTTAATTTCAACAGTCCCCGTTTTTAATTAAATGACTTTAAATGCAAAAAAGACAATTGTTCATTAAGTGGTGTCAGCCGTATTTCATTGAATACAATCGTCGTGAAATCATAGTTTTGCGCTACTCCCGCTGCAGCAACGGCAACTAAAAACAGTGCCCCTGCCGCGATGAATGCCGATAAAATCTGATGGGCCTTTTGCATCTCCCTATTCGAACTTTTCGCCTTTTTGCCGCGTACGAGCTGAAAGAACCGGTCCTTGTTTTTAGGTAAAGCGAATACATGTGTACAAGTTACGCAGAGATATGCCGTATGATGATTTAATGTCACCGGATTCACTTGAATTGTTTCACTTTTACGCCCACAATTTTCACAGCAGCATGCATTATAATTTACCATCCAAAAAACCTCTTTCATTTCTTTCATATATTGCATTATATCACAAATTTTCTGAAAATTGTTTATTTTGGAGACATCCGATGTAAAAAACGCACAAACTAACAATGTTTCTGCATTGGAATAAAGATTGATTAAAAAATATCCTTCATTCCTTATTTAACAGCAACTACAAAAGCCCCATCCTGAAAAATGATCGATCAAAATTGATGAAGTATAACTAATATTTCACATGCAAATTATCTTGTAGTACTTTTTCTGCAAGTTTAATGTTTTCTTTTAGAAATAAAGGTAGTTCCGTATGTGCAAGAATCTCTGATGTAGTCATCCAAATAACATCATCCACTTCTTCAGAACTTTTAGCGTAAGGTTCTCCAGATTTATGATGACATAGGAAAACTATATCGATTACATTTATTCCTGATTCCGTCACGAAGGAGGAGCTATTTACATATTTAATGCCTGTAATTTCGCTACCTACTTCTTCAAAAACTTCTCGTTTTAATGTTCTTTCCAGGATATCAGATGAATCACCTTCAATTTCACACTTTCCGCCTACTAATGAGAGACCTCCACCAGCATGCTCCTCCTTTTCACTTCTGCGGATTAAAAGCCATTTCTCATTGCGACGAATTGCCCCTTCTACATTTACTACAAACATAAAATCCCCCCTGAAATTCCCAAAGCGTTGTATGGGATCTTTTTGCCATTTAGTCATCTGTATATTTTATATATTACATTTTAATTTCTTTAAATTTAAAATACGTTTTATATCAAAAAAGGCTATCGTCCCACAAATTATTACCCCTGCTGATAACAATGCTGCCATAAACCAATTATCTCCCCAACTTTCAACAGCACTGTATAAACAAGACATGGCAACAATTAATGCAGCATAATTTTCTCGCCATTTTTTAAGATTAGAAATCTCTTTCTTATTCATTCTTTATCACCTCTTTTCTTACATAATTTTATATAGTTTATTTAATAATACGAAAGCAACAAAACAGTTCAAACATATTTGCTATATAAAATATGTTTGAACTCTTTATTTACATATGTTTGAATGTCGTTATCCTAAGATAAATCCATGATTAATCTGTTTCACAAAACTACCGTAGTGTATTTTTAACACTATAATGCTTTCAATAGCTGCAAAAACTCTGTTAATGATGTCACTTCATAAGTTGGTGCAATGTCCGGATTTTTACGTTTGTCTTCACGGTTAATCCAAACATTTTGCATACCGACACGAGAAGAACCTAAAATATCGGTCATTAAATTATCGCCGACCATAATCGCTTCATCTTTTGTCACCTGTGCTTTGTCCATGACGAATTCAAAGATGGATGCATCCGGTTTCCCTTTGCCAAAGTCGCCTGAAATGACGATATGGTCAAAATACGGCACAATTTCCGGTGTGATCTCCAACTTCAAATTTTGTAAGCTTGGTGCACCATTCGTTAGCAGAACGAGCTGGTACTTCCCCTTTAATTCATCCAATACCGCAAATGTATCGTCATAGAAAAATGGCGACTTTTTACGTTCTTCAACGAAACGCTCCCCTAGTTCCGCCCCTAAATCGGCATCTTCAACCCCTACAGCAGCCAATCCATCTGTCCAAGCTTGTGCACGATAGGCTGGCACAATTTCTTTCATTTGCAAAAACTGTGGTGTAGGATCATCAAATGTTCCCCAAAGTCCTTCAAATGGGTTAATGCCGATCAACACGGTATAATCATATGTTGGATAACTTTCATACAATACACGCGCCGCTGAACGTACTGCTTCTTCCAGTTCGCCAGGGTCCACGTTTCTTTTAGCTGCTGCATATTCGCATGTTTTTTCAAATGCTGTTTTTACGGATTTCTGGTCGAATAATAAAGTGTCATCTAAATCGAAAATGATTGTTTTGATTGCCATTGTTACGCTCCTAAAATTAATATATGTACATATATATTTTACCATACTAAAGCATATTGTTTTTGTTGCTTTTTGATTTTTCCGAATTTTTATAGTCAGAATAGATTATATAAGGCCTTTCAGCCGAAAAAAATAGCACATAATAATAGTTCAGCTTATACTTTCCTATCCACAAAAATTGAAAAAGGGTATGTTAAAAGTCAAAAAACCTTTAACACACCCTTTCATTATAAACTTATTCCCTGTTTTTCAACTGCTGCAATAAATCATTTACATTTTGTTTTTGTTTAGCTGTTTCTTCGTGCAGCACCTCAATTTGATAAGCGAAGCCGTCATCTTGAATGTGAACGACATCACCCTCTTTCAGCTCTGTTGAGATTTCTGTACGGTGAATGAGGAGCTGCTCCGTTTCTTCAGGATGTTTCAAAAAAATTGCGTACTCTCCCTCAAACCGGTCTAGCGTATATTTATTGTAGTTCACTTACAATTTCCCCCTTCGCATTTTTTAATTGGGCTGCATCGCCGCTATTTAGCCAAATTTGCCTTTTCGTCCACTCAATTGAATCCGCACTCGTTTTTGCATTTGGCCCACTTGTAATATTAATTGTTTCCCCTTGTGCAAGGATTATATTAGGGAAGTCAAAAACTTGATTACCTTCCATCGAAACAAGTTGCCAGCCTTGTAGATTGACCGCTTCACTGCTATTATTTTGGATTGCTACAATTTCGGCATGAAGGTCTTTGCTTATGAGCTCCACTTTCCCTTCTGTCTTCTTTGCATTCGGCAATGTAACAGAACTTGTGGCACCAATGCCGGTCCACTCTTGTGCATCAATACCATATGTTGCACCATCCGTTTTTACGACGATCGTCCCCGCTTCTGCAGTGCTGTAAATTTCGCTGCCTGTCTGTTGTAAAACATCAATCACTTCAGCATGTGGATGACCGTATTTATTGTCCTGTCCATAGCTTAGTATAGTTGCAAGCGGGCTTACTTCCTTTACAAATTCAAGCGAACTGCTCGTATTCGATCCGTGGTGCCCCGCTTTTAAAATGGTTGCCTGCACATCTATTCCTTTTCGCAGAAGCTCGCGTTCAATCCCATGATCTGCATCCCCCATCAATAAAAAAGAAATATTGCGATAGACAACGCGCAAAACAATTGAGGCATCATTGTTATCGGAAGCCGTTTCATCAGCCCCAATCACTTCTATATCGAGCTCATCATCGAGTGTAAGCTGATCTCCCGCTTTCGGAACGGTAAAACGAATATTTTTATCCTGGATTAAGCGTAGCATTTCCTCATAAGTTTGCGACGTATGTACTTTTCCCGAATCGATAAACTCCTTTATGGAAATCGAATTCAATACGGCAATGAGCCCGCCAATATGATCCGCATCAGGATGTGTAGCTACTACATAATCCAGTCGCTCTACTCCATTCGCTTTCAAATAATTGACGAGTTCTTTTCCTGCGCCTTTTACGCCCCCGTCAATGAGCATCGTCTTTCCGTCTGGTGCTTGTATGAAAATCGAGTCCCCTTGACCGACATCAATAAAATGCACAGTCATCTCCTTGCTCTGTCCTTCACTCGGTTGTTCGGGCCGCTCTGTTATTTCCTCACATCCAGCCATTAACATTAAAGCTGTCATTAATAGCAATATAAATTTCTTCATTATGACAAATCCTTTTCTTGTTCTCTCTTATTAGTTTACACAAGTTTGCTTGATTATAAAAATATCCCTTGCTCAAAAAAAGGCTCCTTCGCATTAGAAGAGCCTTTGTAAATCCGCCTGTTAAAAATTGGTTCTCAGCGTATATTGATTGCGTCCATTTCTTTTTGAATGATACAGCGCATCATCGGCTTGTTTCATTAGCTGATCGATTGAAGTGAATTGTTTAAATTGCATTGCAGCCGCCCCTATACTTACTGTAATGGCATAATTTTTCCCGTTCACTTCATACTTTATTTCAGAAAGCGCCTCATGAAGCGGGGCAATAATCTCTTCCATTTGCCGGACATCCTGCAATTTTGCCATCCCTACAAATTCATCTCCCCCAAAACGGGAGAAAATCGTCGCACTATTGGATAAAATTTCTTTTCCTGTTTGAGCAAGCTTTTTGATCACTTCATCTCCTACTAAATGTCCGTGCACATCATTTACTTGCTTGAAATGGTCAGCATCGAAAATAAAATACATATAATACTGCTTTGGATTTTCTTCACTGTCCAGCCATTGCTGCGAAAACTTTTCGAAATATCTTCGGTTCCGGATATTTGTCAATGGATCCAAATAAATTTGATCTTTAAATTTCCTTTTACTCAGCAGTAGTTCGACTTGTTGGATTTTTACTTTATAATTTTTTTGCTGCGCCAATTGGATGGAATCGATGTATTCATCATTTGATTCAATAATTTTTTTGTTATCTTTTAATAAATTGGCCGTTTCCACAATATTGCGGTTCACTTCCTGCAAAAAATTATAGTCTTCGTTTGCTATTGCCAAAGCCTTTACTTTTTGCAGTAATGTATATGCTTCCTCATAATATTTCATCGCAATATACCATTTTGCCCTTGTTGTATACAATTCGCTCAAATTCCGCGTGACAGCTTTTCCTTCGACAAGCTTGGACAATGCGTATAACAGCTCATTGGCCTCATCCAATTTCTTCAGTTTGATATATACTTGCGTTATATTTAAATGCAAGCGGAAGTAAATTTCCGTAGATTGGGAATTTTCAAGCTGTCCGATGTATTCCAAGCTCTTTTTCCCATGCTTTAATGCCAGTTCGTATTGCTTTTTCCGATCATAATAGACGACAAAATGATTGTGAAGGGTTGCAAGCACTTCATGATCTGCAGCCTCCTCCGCCAAATCCTTCGCTTTATTCAAATAAAAGTAAAACTCCTCTTGCTCCTGCAGCGAACTATGAATCTCCGCCAGCCCTTGATATAATCGCATTAAGTGAAAACGATTATTGCTTTCTTGAATGAGGTTCTGATAATCCATCAATGTACTTAATGCAAACTCCAGATTCCCCAAGCTATAATAGGCATTGCTTTTTTCTAAATTAAGCTCGATCAGATACCGCGGGGAATTCATTTCTTTGGCAATTTCAATCGCTTTTTCGAGAAGCTCAAAAAAATCATCAAACTGCTTTTCCCTTTTTAGCGTTTTTAATGTCGTTAACAGTTCTTCTAATTCGACCATTATCATAATTTATCACCTATATTTTTATGTGAAAATAGTAAATTGGTTTCTCCCATTATTTTTTGATTCATACAATGCTTGATCGGCTTCATGGAATAATTGCTCAAGATTCTTAATGTCTTTTTTTCGTTCCATACTAAGCCCTATACTTATACTGATCGGATAAAGTAAATTATTTGCCTCGAAATGCAGGCTGCGTGAAAACTCATGGAATTGCTTCGTAAAATCTTCCAGCTCCCCTGGTGTTCCCGCATGCAGAAACATGACGAACTCATCCCCGCCGTAGCGGCTGAATATCGCAGGTGTATCCTTTATAAACAATTGAACTTCTGCGGCTAATATTTTTAACACTTCATCGCCAACTAAATGTCCGTGCTCATCATTTATATGTTTAAAATAATCAATATCAAAAACCAAATACGCTATAAAACGATTGTCCGGAACAGTTTCCAGTAATTTGCCGCTTTGAACTTCCATATAGCGGCGATTGTATAAATTCGTTAAGGCATCGCGGTTTGTGCTATCGAACACTTCCGTTTTGCGCATCGTATATTCCATATGCATTGCCTGCTGCAGAACATTTTTCTTTTGCTGAAGCAGCAATGTTTTAATAAACATTTGCTGCTTCTGGATGATGAGCTGTTCATCACCAATTTGCTTGCTATATTTTATCAGGTTTTTCTGGACATCCTTTAATAGCGCTAAATCCTCGGTATCTACAAGCTTTCTCTGAAGCTTCTCCAGCATTTTAATTGCAACAGAATACTCTCCTTTTTTCGCAAAAAATTTTGCAATAATAATTTGCAAATTTAGATGATGGCGGCGATTTGAATTTTTTTTGTTGCTTTCACTTAAAATGCGTATTAACTCTTCTACCTCTTCCAAACGATTATAATGCAAATAAATATTCGCCAAATTATTTTGGACACTCATCGTCAATGATGAGGGAAAGCGATATTTCCGCTTATGCTTGTTTAAATATTTGATCGATTGCTCCGCATATTGCAGTGCAGGCTCGTAATTGCCCAAAGATAAGTAACTGTAGCATAAATTATTCGATATTTCCGTAAGTAAATTAATATGGTCAAGCTGTTCCGCCAAAGGAATCATTTCCAGCAATGATTCGACTGCGCTTTCATAATAGCCAGCAGCTATTAATAGCGAAGAACGAACATTTTTGAAATTTAAAATTTGCATAATCGTGCCGTATTTATTGATGAACACTGCCTGACTTGTTAAAAGCTCGAATCCAGATTGAACTTGACCTGTTCGTATATATGCATTTGCCTTAAATATCAATAAATTAATAAGCTGTTTTTTTGCACCATGCATTTCACAAATTTTAATTGCGGGATCTATTAAAACAAAAAAATCTTGATAATGGGATTTTTGCAATAAACCTTCCAATGTTTTTTCTAATTCTTCGACGCGCTCCATTTCATCCACTCCAAAGTAAACTATCCTTTTCAATATTTATCCCCGATTAACGGACTGTAAAACTCCCATCTTCAAGCTTTGGAAAACTATGCAGCATAGATGGTAGACAATTGTCAATAACCCGATTGTTGAAGAGCAGCAATCCATAAGGGATGAGACCCCGCTAATTGGAGCTTCACTTTAAGAATATAGCTCTTCCAAAATTGCGATTTTCTTTGCGATCGCCTCTTCGAACGTCATAATATAGGCTGCCGGATCTTTTGGATTGTGGAATTGTGTGATCTTCCCTGTTTGTGGGTGCACAAATTTTGAGGAAGCTCCGCAACCAATGCCTAAAATCGTTTGCACTTCCTCCATAATGACAATATTGTAAATCGATTCTTCGGCCGGTTTGCAATATCCGACATTTTCCAGATTCCCTAAAATGTTTTTTTGGCGATATAAATAATAAGGGACATAGCCATTTTCAGCTGTCCAATCTGTTGCCATCTGCATCATTCTTCCAACTGTATCACGATCGGCTACTTTATATTTATCCTTATTGCGCGTCATTTCTGATGCACGTTTAAAGCTAAGTGTATGCACCGTTAAACTTTCAGGTTGCATTTTCGCTGATTCATCCAAGGAATGCTGAAATTCTTCAATACCTTCGTTCGGTAAACCAATGATTAAATCCATATTAATATTGTTCATGCCCGAATTGCGCGATAGCCAAAACTTTTCCACAGTTTCTTCCACAGTATGATGGCGGCCGATCGCTTTTAATGTTTCTTGTGTATAGCTTTGCGGATTGACGGAAATCCGGTCAATGCCCCATTTTTTCAAAACTTCAATCTTCTCCGGTGTAATCGTATCCGGACGCCCTGCCTCCACTGTTATTTCGCGAATCAGTTCCGTATTTGGAAAAGCGTCAAACATTGTTTTATATAAGGCGTCCATTTCATGTGCTTCAATAGATGTAGGTGTTCCCCCGCCCCAATAAATAGAAGTAATCCGCATATTTTTTTCTGTCAGCCATTTACCCATTTCACGCAGCTCGATGTGAAGACCATCAATAAACTTTTCTACACGACCTGCCTTACGATTTGATTGAATCGCATAAGCCGGGAATGTACAATAAGCACACATTGTCGGACAAAACGGAACGCCAATATAAATTGAGATTTCCTTTCCAAGTTCGTCCAAATCCGGTATAACTGTAAGTTGGCGCTCAACAATCGCTTTCATCAATGCAATCTTTTGATCTGAAATTCGGTAGTCCTCTTTCAGTACCGCTGCAATCTGCTCATCATTCATGCCGGCCTTACGATATTTATGATAAAGCTTTGTCGGGCGGACACCTGTTAAAATCCCCCACTGCTGTGTCATACCCGAATATTGTTCAAGAACATCCAGCATGACATGTGACAGTGCTCGCTTCATCCGGATGTTTTGCTCTTTTTCTGTGCCTTCAGTCGTATACTGAATCGAATAATCACTCGTATATTCTTGACCATCCACTAAAAGTTTGGCATAAGTGGAAATCGTAAAATTTTCATCGATTGCCTTCTTAAATTCAATCGACATATCCGAACCGTCCTGTCCAATCTGAATAACGGAATCCTCGTAAAATAAATTGGCTATATGATTAAGAACACGTGTCCAGTCTTCTTTGAATTGCTCATTAATATGAATCGTTTTCATGCTGTTTCTCTACTTTCTTATATAAATAAATGCAAAATCTCTCTCATTGTAACAAAAAATGCTTTATAAGGAACAACCGATGTTTTATCCTGCTAAAACTTTGCACACTTTTAACCTAATTTTAACGTATGAAGATTATAATTAATGTGTATTATACGTGATTATGAGTAGTTTTCACTATAGAAACGGTAGTAACATGACATTTTTTGGATATTATTATTAGACTTTGTTATCAGTATATTTTATACTTTAAGTAATTGAATAATTTACGGAGGTGACAAAATGATACTTTCCCAAATAAAGCCTAAAACGAATTTTGCTAATATTATTGATCATCTATCTCTTAGCATTCATCAATTTGACTTGGATCGCTGTGATGAGCGGACGTTTTACATTACGATTGAAGTTAAATATATGGATGATTCGACTATTTGTGACCTAATTTTCCTAATCGATCGCGATGAATTATTTGGAGCTATTTCACTAAATAATTTATACGAAAATGTCCAGCGTTTTTTCATGCAGCATTTTCGATATCAGTTGTTGTACACAGATGAAATGCAGATTGCCAAAATTATTACAACACATCCTCAATTTTCACAGCGCATTCGCATTTATTCACAAAAATATCCTAAACATACTATCCGATTATAAAAATTACATTCCGCAAAAATACATTTTCCTTACGTAGATTTCCTTGAATACTATATTTTTTACTACTAAAAAAGGGACACACAAAAGTGTGGGCCCCTTTATTTTATAGTCCGTCGTATAAAGATTGGATTGGCTGTGTAATAATGCGGTTTACTTCTTGAATAACGGCGCTTAATGCCATTTCCGCTTCCAACATTTCCAGAATTTTCACATTTTGCTGTGCTAGCTGTGCTGTTTTCTGTAAAAATACATACTCTTCCTCAGAAATTTCTTCACCGGCATTTTGTTTATTTTGCAGCTTTAATTGAACATCACGGAAGTTCGTAAATAACACTTTTGCTTCTTCATCTTCACGCACTAATTCCACTGCTTTTTGTAAATTCACAAATTCGTCTGTCTTGCGGAATGTTGCCTGCAGCTTATTGATATCTTCATAAATATTAATCATATAATTGTCCTACTTTCTAATTTTAGTTCGTCATAAAGACGATTAAAGCTTGTATGATCCCGACAAGACCACCAATAATACCGCCTAGCCATGTAATCAATTTCAGCTCTTTGCTAATAATGCCCAGCACGAGCTCTTCTAATTTGGCAATTGGGAAGGAGTCTACTTGCTCGCGTACAACTTCAGCCAAATTCAGTCGTTTTAGTACGTCTTCGATTTTTCCTTCCGCTGCAATGAATATTTTATCCATCAATTTAGGAAGCAGGTCATTTGCAGCCCACTCTTTCCCTTGTGGCCAATAGTCATTAATCGTTTTATCAAGGCGCGCTTCCAGAGCAAGTGCATTTTTTGCATAGCTTTGGATACTCGCTTCAATCGTATCAAAGTTTACATCATTCATAAAGTCCATTGCTGGTCGATTTTTAATTTTCTCCCATTCAGCTGTAAAAATCCGGTGTAGAAGTGCTGCTGTACCTGGTGCTTGTAAAAATTTTACAAGTTCACGCTGCACTTTATCAACAAATGATGAAGAGTCCCCTAAAAACATTTGAATCATGCCGCCAAATGAACCTTTTGTCGATAAGAAGTCATCCAGCATATTTTTGATTGTCATCGTACCTTCCGGCGACAGAAAATATTCTTCGCCCTTTTGCAAAATCTGTACGACTGCCTCCTCTATTTTCTGATCTAATATAGGCTCTAAATCCATTGGCAGCAGTTCGCGGATTGACTTCGTTGATAATGTGTTTTTTACTGAAGCAAATTGAGTGTGGATAAGTTCATCCACTTTCCCTTCCACTGTTTGTGGTAATTGTGTGAAACCCGCCAATCGTATCCAATCATTCATCGTTTTTTCATTTGTAAATACTTCTTCTGCCACTTTATTTTGTGCAAAGGTTAATACATTTGTGCGGATTTCTTCTGATAAAAATTTCTTTTTAATCGTTTCCGGTGTCAATAAATATTCGGAAACTGTTTTTCCTAACTGAATGGCTAAATCTCCGCGGCGCTTTGGGATAAGACCTGGCGTCAACGGCAGCTTCCATTTTTTTAGGTAAATTGGTTTATACGGTCTAAATAGCATTTTAATCGCCATATAGTTTGTCGCAGCCCCGACGACCGCCCCGACAACACCTAGCAGGAATAATAGCGAAATAAATTCTCCCATTTTGCTCACTCTTTCTTCATCATGTATATGTTCTATTATTAATTTCATAAAAGAAAAATTGCAACAATGTGCTACTTTCTTGTACGATTAAATGGGGAGGGAAGTTTCATGATTCAACATTTTAGCTATAAGCCACTATTTGAAAACAGTCAAATTCCTGGTTGGTCCATTAGTTTCTTCTATGAGCAAAAGCGTTATTCAGCGGAATATTATAAAGATGGAAGCATCGAATTCACAGGTCTATGTCCTTCAGATGCACAAAAAACGACAATTGAAAAAATGATTCATGAATTAATGCTCTTTCATGTTTATGAATAAAAGGAAAGAGGGGCGCCCGAAAAAGAATTTTCGGACACCCCTTTTTATGCGCGATTCGAGCTAATCATAATTCAATAGCTGGCTAAGGGAAATTATAGTTGCTGGCTTTTCCTACTCATTCCCGTCTATTAAATTATCACTATCTACTATTTAACAGTAGCATATTTAAATTAATATTTCAATTTTCTTGAAATTAACTTAAATAATTGATGCTTCACCATAAACTAGGTTTGATTTAATTTTATTATCCTTAACTTAAGTAAAAAATCTAAAGAATTTCTCAAAAAACATCGTTTATTTAAACTTATAAAAAGGCATATTTATGTATACTGTCCATTTTATTTATTCAATGATTTTTTTCCTCATTTTTCAAATTCATAATTTGTTTTTTTTGCGCAAATATTTTATGATTGTAGTATTAAAATTTTTTTAGGAGGTGTACTCTTTATTTGCCACGCTCATTTGCGCCGCAAATAGGGAATATATTTGGACGTAGACATAGGAATCGAACTAACCATTAGGTTGATAGCATTTGCTATCTTAATTGCTGCTACGGCATTTTTCGTTGCAACTGAGTTTGCAATAGTTAAAGTAAGAACGACAAGAATTGACCAGCTCGTGGCGGAAGGAAATAAATCCGCAATACGGGCAAAAAAAGTAATTTCCAACTTGGATGAATATTTATCCGCTTGTCAGCTTGGAATTACGATTACTGCATTAGGACTTGGATGGCTTGGAGAACCAACTTTCGAAATTATTCTTCATCCTATATTTGAGTTCTTCGGCCTAAGTGGTAATATCACATCTGTTCTTTCATTTATTGTTGCCTTCTCACTCGTAACGTTTTTACACGTTGTCGTAGGGGAATTAGCACCAAAAACTCTAGCTATTCAAAAAGCAGAAGCCGTAACATTGAATCTATCAGGAGTATTAATTCTCTTCCATAATGTCATGTACCCTTTCATCCGTGCTTTAAACGGATCGGCACGTGCATTAACTGGGATTTTCGGTTTAAAAATGGTTTCTGAATCTGAAGAAGCGCACTCTGAAGAAGAGCTTCGCATGATTTTATCGGACAGCTTCAAAGGTGGAGAAATTAACCACTCTGAGTATGAATACGTAAATAGTATTTTTGAGTTTTCCGATCGGATAGCGAAGGAGATAATGGTACCTCGAACTGAAATTATAAGTATTGAAAGAGGTCAAACGATTCGCGAAGTATTTGAAGTAATGGGGATTGAGCAATACACGCGTTATCCAATTACTGATGGCGACAAAGACCATGTAATCGGTCTCGTAAACATGAAGCATTTATTGACAGCTTATATTAAAGACTCTGCGAATGGAGATAAGCTTGTCGAAGAATATATGCAGCCTGTTATTCGTGTTATTGAAACAATACCAATTAGTGATTTATTATTAAAAATTCAAAATGAACGTATTCACATGGCTATTTTAATGGATGAATACGGCGGCACTTCTGGTTTAGTGACAATTGAGGATATTATCGAAGAAATCATCGGCGATATTCAAGATGAGTTTGATGAAGATGAAATTCCTGAAATTCAAGAAATCGCTGAGGACCATTATATTTTCGATGCTAAAATGTTAATTCAAGATATGAATGATATTTTAGGGACAACGATTGAAGATGAAGATATCGATACAATCGGCGGGTGGTTCATGACACAACGTTTTGATGTGCAGGAAGGCGATACGATTGAAATGGAAGGGTATCGATTCAAAGTGACTGAGTTGGACGGTCATCATATTTTATATTTGGAAGTAACAAAGCTCCCTGTCTCTGAAGCATTGGACGAGGACATGTAATATTCAAAAAGAACGCTGCCTTTTCCATTTAAAAGGCGGCGTTCTTTTTAGTTATCCTTCATTCGTTTCTGTTAAATTATGCTTGACTGCGTAAAGCGCTGCCTGTGTGCGATCTTGTACTTGGAGCTTAGTGAAAATATTGGATATATGTGTTTTGACAGTTTTTTCTGTTACGTATAGTGAAGAGGCTATTTCCCTGTTGCTTTTGCCTTTTGTAAGCTCTGCCAATACATCTTGCTCGCGTGGTGTAAGCGGATTTAAAATGTGGGGCTTCTTTTCATCCTCGCGCAGTCCTTCCTCTAACTGTGTTGTAGCTTCCGGGTGGATCGTATTTTCGCCGCGCATTATTTGGCGTATTGATGCAACTAAATCGTCCGGTTCAATATCCTTTAATTGATAACCTGATGCGCCTGCCTCCATCGCCGGCAATACATGATCTTTATCCGAAAAACTTGTCAGCATGAGCACCTTTATATTCGGCCACTTCTTTTTAATTTTTTTCGTTGCTTGAATGCCATCCATTTCAGGCATGACTAGATCCATCAGCACAATATTCGGAGATAGCCGTTCAACAAGCTCGACTGCCTCCAACCCATTTTTAGCCTCGCCTACAACTTCAATATCCTTTTGGGTTTTCAAGAAAAATAACAGCCCCCGTCTCACTACATGATGATCATCTGCGATTAATACCCGTATCATCGAATTCCCCCCTAATATGGTAAACGAATTAATAATTCCGTTCCTTTTCCAATTTCACTTACCCAGTCCGCTGTTCCTCCTACTGCATGTGCCCTGTCAATGATTGATTGCATGCCAATTGATGGAATATGGCGATGGGCCTCCATATTGAAGCCCCGTCCTTCATCTTTGACGACGAGCAATACATCAGTAGCCGTTACGTTAATGTAAATTTCCACATTTGTCATGCCTGCATGTTTCCGCACATTATTTAATGCCTCCTGTGTAATTCGAAAAAGGGTTTCTTCTATTCTGGAAGGAAACTGAATAACGCCTGAAACATTGACTGCAAGCTTTAGATTTAACATTTCCGCATATACTTTTATCGCTTCGATTAACCCGCTTTCCAACCCTTTAGGCCGCAGCTGCCATATGAGGGCGCGCATTTCCGTCAATGCTTCTTGTGTAAGCTGCTGGATATCCTTAAATGTGGCTTTAATATGCTGCTGTTCACTCATTTCGATGCCTGCACGGGCCGTTAGCGTCACAGAGAACAGCAACTGGTTTACGGAGTCATGCAAATCCCGTGCCAGCCGATTCCGCTCTTGGACGAGGGCAATTTCCTGCTGTTCATTTGTTAAATAAATGCGTTTAATCGCTGAGCCCATTTGAAACGCGACTGATTCAAGTAAATCCAGCTCCTCATCGGTGAAACGGACCGTATTTTTCGATGCAACATTGAGCAGCCCGAAGCGTTCTTGACCCGATTGCAATGGAACCGTTGCATGATGCGTAATTTCGTTATGATCACCAACTTCTGCTTCGATCGCACCTTCTATTCGCTGGCATTCTATTATATTCGAAGCTTTATTTAGCTCATCATTGCGGAAACGCGACACACACCAGCAGCCCCCACGCTTTAAATGCTGGCAATCATTATAGCTGAGCGCTTCCGGCAAATTCTGCTTCACGACAAGCTCCGATTTCCCCTTCTCATCGATAAAGAAAATCCAGCCTGTTTCGAATTTCGTCCCGCTTAAAAACTTGGAAAGCGCGCCATTCAGCATCGGAACCATTTCGGTTTCCTCATTTAATAGTTCGGCAATTTCTTTTAGTATCGCAATATTGGAATGGTCTTTTGTCATTGGCATTCGTCCTTTACATCCTACTCTTTCCTTTATCATAACATGAGCATAAATCAATGCGCATTGCTATATACCTCATACTTTTGGATGAAAAATCCCGATGCAGAATACATCGGGAATTGGGTTAATCATGTAATGGAATGTTCACTTGTGCCGTTCCTTTCAAAAATATGGGGTAGCTGTTGAAATAGATTTTTATCGGGTTTTGTACACCTTGCAAGTTATAGCGAACTGTCCCCTCATGATAAGAATCATCCATTCCCGAGATGGATGAGCTTTTTTCGTTTATATACTCTCCATCAGCGTCCGTTGCATCACCGAACAACTGACGATAATGCCCCATATTCACTGGTTTGTATTGCATTTTGAATTGAAGCGGTGAAATCTCCACTTTAGATAAATCAACAAAATCAGGTGCAAACAGGACTTCCTGCTTCTCAAAGTCAACTTCTATATAATCCTGTCCTTTAGGTAAAGCTTCCACCTCAGCTATTTTTAACGTGAGCGACTTAGGCTCTCTAAAATAATTACTTTGCAAATAATGGGTCATCGTATTCTCATCTCCCGACCCCAATCCAACAATTCCACCGGATATTTTCCCCCACACTTCATTGTTTTCATCCAGTAGTACAATCGAGTTAAAACTTAATATACGCTTGTCATTTGTTGGGTCGACTGCAATTACTACACCTGCACGAAGCGGTGAAATGCGGAGCTCTTTTACAGTGAATCGCTGCCCTTCTATTTCCAGCTGTTCATTAATTGTATATACTTTCGTTTTCTTGATTTCATTTTTCAATTCGAAAGGAACGCTGATCGTTTCGTCCTTTAAAATGAATCGTACTTCGAAGTTCCGTTCGCAATAATCCATTCCCTCGTCTGAAGCAATTTCAATTGAATTTGCAAATTCATACATTCCCTCATCAATATAATTACTATAGGCCACCCCTGCTTTAACTGGCTCTCCATTTTGAAGCACTTCAATTTGCATATCTTTAAACTTATTCAAATCCTGTTCACTGCTTAACCGGTACATTATGAACATCCCTGTTTCGTCTGCTATTACTTCTTCAATTACTGCTTTGATGCCTGATTGTTCAGAAGAAGCATAAATTTTTTCATTATACCCCTGCTCCAGCACATCTTCTAATCCTTTATTACGGGTAATGAGTTCCACAATCGTATCAAGGCCCGGTACTTTAGCGACTGCATATGCGATTGTCGGCGAAAAACGGATCGATAATATAAAAAGACAAATAACTGCTGCTGCCACAAAAGATGCCACAAAGCGTCTCTGTCTTTTTTGCTCTGCTCTTTTTTTCGTTAGTGCACGCGCTCTTGCTGCTGTTAATGCTTCATGTGGAGTATGAAGCGTGCTTAAATATTTTTTTAGCTTGTCTTCCATTATCGTTCACCTCTTTCAGCTAAAATACTTCGAAGCTTTCGTAGCTTATGATGCAGGCGAGATTTAATCGTTCCTTCTGACACGCTCTGAATTTCGGCAATTTCCTTCATTTTCAAGTCCTTAGAATAACGTAAATAAATGAGTTCCTGCTGCTCGACCGGAAGCTTGGCAATAACATCTGCAAGCTCCAAAGGATGTGCCGCATCATTTGGAATTTCTATCTCCTCTTTCAATTCATATCGTGCTTGCTTGTTTTTCATATCGAGGCAAATATTGATTAAAATGCGGATGAGCCATGTCTGGAAATATTCGGGCTGTTTGACCGTATGTATCTTTTTTAGACAGCGGTACGTCATTTCCTGAATCGCATCAACTGCATCATGCTCATTATTTAAATATGCAAAAGCTATTTTATATAAGCCTTCTTCGTAGCTTTCCAAAAGCTTGACAATCGCTTGCTCATTTCCCGCAATTGCGCTTTTTATTAATTGCTGTTCATTCATTGAAGCTACCCCCTTACCTATTAGACATGGATAAAACCCATTTCGTTCAAATAAAAAAAATCCTGCCATCTTTTACAATAGCAGAATTTCCCTCAACATTTATTTTAAATATTCAACCCGATATACATCATGGCGTCTATCCTTTAAATGCTTTACTGTACCGTCTTGGCGCTGGCGACGCAAAATTTCCAAATCCACATCACCAATAAGCACCATTTCCAGGTTAGGGCTCGTTTCGCCGACAATCCCGTCACGTGCAAATTCGAAATCGCTCGGCGCGAAAATTCCGGACTGCGCATATTGAATGTCCATATTTTCCGTTTCGGGCAGGTTCCCGACCGTTCCTGAAATAACGGTATATATTTGATTTTCAATCGCACGTGCTTGGGCACAATAACGCACACGCAAATATCCGTGACGATCTTCTGTACAAAACGGTGTGAAAATAATATTTGCGCCCATATCCGTTGCGATTCGTGCAAGCTCCGGGAACTCGATATCATAGCAAATTTGAATGGCGATTTTCCCGCAATCGGTATCAAACACTTCGACTTTATCGCCGCTGCTGATGCCCCACCATTTTCGCTCATTTGGTGTAATGTGAATTTTATACTGCTTTTCAATCGTCCCATCACGTCTGAATAAATAGGAGATATTGTAGATTTCCTCATCCTCTTCCTCAACGAAATGCGAACCACCGATAATGTTGACATTGTAGCGCACAGCTAGGCTCGTAAACAATTCGATGTACTCAGGCGTATACTTTGTCAATTTACGAATTGATTGCGATGGCGATTTGTCATTTAAAAAACTCATCAGCTGTGTCGTGAATATTTCCGGGAATACGACAAAGTCCGAACCCGCATCAGAACCAACATCGATAAAGTATTCACATTGCTTTGCAAAATCTTCAAAAGAATCTATCGCGCGCATCATATATTGCACAACACAAATACGCACCGGGTAGCTTGTTTTAAAATGGCGCTTCGAAAGCGGACGATAATCGACATTATGCCATTCCATTAATGTCGCATACTTTCCTGAAGCAACATCATCTGTTAAATAATTCGGATTAATCCGCATCAGAATAAAGCCGTTCATCATTTGGAATGTCAGCACAGGGTCATATATTTTATGGCGGCTCACCGCGTCAACATAGTCGCGCGGACTCATTTCATCTGAATGCACGTGGTAATTCGGTATCCGTCCCCCAATTATTATGGACTTTAAATTGAGCGAACGCGCCAAATCTTTCCGCGCCTCATAAAGCCTTTGCCCAACTTTCATGCGGCGAAACTCGGGATGCACCATTACCTCAATTCCATATAAATTATAGCCGTTTGGATCATGATTCGTTATAAATCCATTATCTGTAATATCATTCCATGTGTGGCGGTCATCATATTCATCAAAGTTAATGCGCAGGCTTGAACAAGAGCCGATCACCTTCCCATCAAGCTCCGCGACAATTTGTCCTTCCGGGAAAATTGTCAAATGACTATATAAATGCGCCCGCTCCCAAGGCTCCATTCCCGGAAAGGATATGCGCTGTATTTCCAATATTGCTTCAATATCCTCCGTCGTCATATTTCGTATAATCATCGGTTTTTCAAATTTGGAAATGTCCAATGCATCTGTCATACGAACTCCCCCTTCCTATATAGACTTTCCTTTTACCAGCACTCAATAAACGTAGTAATTTACTTTTTCTCGAATTCAAACTATAATCAATTGAGATTAAATAATCCGATATCGAGGTAAGTATATGTCCAAGAAACTTGAAAATGCCCTACTCATCATTTGGGTCGTATCGTTAACTGCTACTCTCGGCTCCTTGTATTTTTCTGAAATACTCGGCTATGAACCATGTACGCTATGCTGGTATCAGCGCATCATCATGTATCCAATCGTTCTCATTGCCACTGTAGCCTATATCCAAAAGAATGCGAAAATTGCATTAACAACGGCTGTTTTCTCCACGATCGGGGCTGCAACATCTTTATATCATTACAGTCTTCAAAAAATGATTTTTCTGCAAGACGCAGCACCTGCCTGCGGGCGCGTGGCATGCACAGGGCAGTATATTAACTGGCTTGGCTTTATTACGATTCCATTTTTGGCGCTTACTGCTTTCGTCATTATTGCGGCAGTTAGTTTTTATATGCTGAAAGTTTTAAAGGAGGAAAAATAAGATGAAGAAACTAGCGATTGTAGGTGCCGTAATTGTTTTATTATTCGCTGCTATTATTGCACTTACAAATATGAAAAACAGCGAAAAACTAAAAGATAACCCTTATGGTACAAACGACTTAAACCAATCTACAATTGATTTATTAAAAGACGAAAACTATCAAAACATCATTTTGCCAGATGCATTGGCAGAAAAGATTGAATCCGGGGAAGGCGTTGTCGGCTATTTCTTCAGCCCTGAATGTATGCACTGCAAAAGCTACACTCCGAAAATGATGCCAATCGCCGATGAATTAGGTATTCAAGTAAATCAATTGAACGTTTTGGAATTTGGAGATACCGGGGATGCTTATGGCATTACTGCTACTCCAACAATGATTTACTTTGAAAATGGCGAAGAGGTCGCGCGTTTGGAAGGCGCTGCACCAGAAGAAACAACACGTCAATTCTTTAACGATGTTGTGTTAAAATAATATTTATCAATAAAATCGTGTTCTTGAGGAGCACGATTTTTCATTTGGAGGAAAATTGATGTTCACCTATACAATAAACGAAAATGGACAAACCGTAGAAGCATTGTTGCGTGATAAGTGGCGATTAGGCAAAAAACTTGTCCATGAATTGCGCATGGCAAAGGCAGTTACATTAAACGGGGAACCGGTTTTGTGGAAAGAACCATTCGAAAAAGGAACACAAATTGAATTTAAATTTGATATTCCGGCTTCGAATTATATCTCAACGGATAGTTGTGAAATTAAAATCCGCTATGAGGATGAGCATTGCTTAATCGCATCAAAGCCTAAAGGAATGGCGACACATCCGAATGAGGCGACAGACCGCGATACATGCATGAATCATGTGATGCGTCATATAGCGGACAATGGCGGGCATTACGCAGAGCATGTGCACCGTTTGGATCAAGGCACAAACGGCTTATTGCTTGTCGCGAAACACCCGATCGCGAAATCCATTTTTGACAGGATGATTGAAGAAAAGTCCATTATTCGAACATATGCCGCTGAAGTGCAGGGAAATCTGCGGACAGACAGCGGTACGATAAATGCAGCGATCGGCAAAGACCGCCATCATAATACGCGCCGTGTCGTTGCGCCAAATGGCCAGCATGCTGTCACACATTACGAAGTCGTAAACCGCTATAAAGGGACTTGCATTGTTCATGTTGTTTTGGAAACTGGGCGCACACATCAAATTCGCGTGCATATGGCTCATATAGGTCACCCAATTGTCGGGGATACAATGTACGGAGCACGGGAAACAGCATCGGGCGATTATGCCCTGCACGCCATTCAGCTTGCATTCATGCATCCATTTTTAAATAAGCAAATTGTTGTAAAAGACTAGAATAAAAGCACTTAAGCGTCTCCCCAGCTCCGAAGGGTGATAAATACGAAATCCCTATGATATGATGTGACCCAATGACTTACATCGTGTGAGCCGCAAGTATTGGAGGACCCTACGCAAAAGTAAACGTTCCATCACTTTTGCATAGGGCACTGAAAATCTGTCTTCTTTATTAAGGACTTCAAGTGCCCACTCTGATAAATAGTCGGAAAAATTCCCCCTATTTAGAAAATGCAAGAAAAAACGTTCTAAATAAACGGAGAAATTCCGCCTATTAACCTGAAAAGCTTGAATTTAAGGGTTTTTTCTTCGGTTAACCGGAAAATCTCCGCTTATTTACTCCGAAACGAGCCCCGTTGCACAAATAGCCGGAAAAACTCCGCCTATTTCTTCATCATTTAATTAAGAGCCAAAATCTATATCAGTAAATGTGTATGAAAGGGGCTTTTATTAAAAATGAAATTGGATTTTTAATAACCATAGTTTTTCAGCGCCCTTCTTTTGCACGGAGCGATCTCATTGCTCGAGGAGTTGACAGTGTTTGCCTGGATAGGGGCAACACTTTCTTACAAAGCTATCCCCCATGCCAAAATCTAAAATTTCCTTAACAATAAAAAAATGCGTCCGCACTATGTTGCTGGACGCATTCTTTCATTTACTCTTTTCCCGCTCAGTATAGCTTATGTCATTTTCCCTTGCTAAATGATAAATCTGGCTTTTCCCTGTTGAATGAACTTCCTTTTCGTCAATGACAAAACGCTCTCCCGTTTTCGCTGTAAATGTGTAATCCCCTTTATTGCTTCCTACAACATATTCAAAAACAACTTCATCCAATTCGTCCCACCGATATTGCTGCTCATTGAAAAAATGATGTCTTTCAATTTGTTCCTGGCTAATCATCAAATAATTCTGTGTCGACAAATATGCAATTCCAATAGTTGCTACTAATAGCAGCGCACTCGTTGCATACATTATTTTATCGCGCTTATATGCGAGAATCCCCAGCATTACGACTAAAACTAAACAAGCGATTAATACAAGCCGCAAATTCACAGGGTTTGGAATAAACAAAGACGTCACTTCATCATAGGAAAAAAACTCCATATGGAAAATTGGGTGGAACATCATAAGAAACGGTGCGAAGATGACAACCGTCACTGCCGCCATTGAAAAAAATAAACTTAGCGAAAAATTTTTAAACATTGTCTCACTCCCCTAAGTAATCAATCTGTTAAAAATCAAACTTGAAATTATCCGGATTTTGTCCGAAGCGTTCATTGCGATTCAATGCATTAAGTTCCTGCATCGACTCTTTCGTTAATTCAAAATGGTACAGTTCGCTATTTTCTTTAATGCGTGAATTTGTGACTGATTTCGGAATTGCGATGACATCATTTTGCAAATGCCAGCGTAAAATGATTTGTGCCGGCGATACTTTATACTCGTTGGCGATACGGGTAATGACATCATCATTTAAAACATTTCCCCGTCCAAGCGGCGACCATGCCGTTACTGCAATTTGCTGCTCTGCACAGAACGCACGCAAAGGCTCTTGACTTAAATAAGGATGCACTTCCACCTGATTTACCATCGGGGCGATATTACAATTCTTCAATAGTCCTTTTAAATGATGCTCATGATGATTTGATACGCCAGGCACACGAATCAGCTTTTCCTCGTACAAGCGTTCAATTGCACGATACGTATCGGCGTATTTCCCTTCAACCGGCCAATGGGTTAAATACAGGTCCACATAATCCATCCCCAGTTTTTTTAAGGATGTTTCAAAAGCGCGTAATGTGCTGTCATAGCCTTGGTCGCTGTTCCATACTTTTGTCGTCACGAAAATGTCTTCACGTCGTACAGAAGAATGGCGAATCGCTTCCCCTACCTCTTCCTCATTATAATAGAGTGAAGCTGTGTCAACCGCGCGATAGCCCACCTCAAGGGCAGTCGTTATTGCTTGAAGTGTTTCGTCACGGTCAGTCATTTTATAAACGCCCAACCCTAATAAAGGCATATCCACTCCATTTGCCAATGTTTTTTTCGATTGCAGATTCATCTTCATCACCTCGGTTATATATTATTTTTATTATAGCATTTGGGGCTGTATTAAAAGCCAGATTATTTACAGCCATGCTCCATATAACAGCAATTCCCCTCAAGCGATCACAAAAAAAACGCCGCACTTCTCGCCGCAAAAAAAATTGTTTCGGTAAGGCTTATGGAATAATCCAATTGTTATTATTTGTTATACGTATAGTGTAGCTGTTTTGTTTCAAAAATAAGGAAATAAAAGTAGATAGTTTATTTATTGTTTAGTATAATTCTATTTACAGAAAATTCTTTCAACATCAAGAGAAAACGTTAATATTACATTTTCGTTTAGGAGCTGAAAACTATGATGGACACACAATTAGTTTTGAATGGATTTTTAAAGCGCGCACAAAGGTATTTCCCGAACAAACAAATTATCTCGCGTACAAGCCCCACTATGACACATCGTATTTCATTCAAGGATTATGCAAAAAGAACGCACCGTTTAGCTGATGCGCTAACAAAACTTGGTATGACGCGCGGTACGAAAGTCGGCACGTTCGCATGGAATCATCACCGCCATCTTGAAGCTTACTTTGCGATTCCGTGCAGTGGCGCAATTTTGCATACGATCAACATCCGGTTAGCCCCCGAGCATATTATTTATATTATTAATCATGCACAAGATGAAATACTATTGATCGATGGTGACCTATTCCCTCTCGTAGAACCCGCACTTGGCCATTTAAAAACAGTGAAACATATTATCGTTATGAGCGATGATCCAGTCGCTCCGCAATCAAGCTTCCCCAATGTGCACAGCTATGAACAGCTGCTTCAGGAAGCCGATGAAAATTTCGAGTTTCCCGCAGATTTGGATGAAAATATGCAGGCAGGGATGTGCTATACATCTGCCACAACCGGCATGCCAAAAGGTGTCATTTATACACATCGGAGCATCGTTTTGCATAGCTTGGCGCTTGGTTTGGCGGAGTCATTTGGCATAAAGGAAAGCGATACTGCATTGCCGGTTGTGCCGATGTTCCATGTAAATGCCTGGGGCTTCCCATTCGCCGCACTTAACTTTGGCGCAAATATCGTATTGCCGGGTCCGATGATGACACCAAGTCTCATATTGGATTTAATGGAACAGGAGAAAGTAACAATTACAGCGGGTGTTCCAACGATTTGGCTTGGTGCCCTTGCAGAGCAGGAAAAGCAGCCGCGTGATCTATCTTCCACTCGCTTAATTATTTCCGGTGGATCTGCTTCTCCAAAAGGGTTAATACAGGCATACAACGAAAAGCTTGGCGTACCATATGTAAATGCCTATGGAATGACCGAAACATCGCCACTTGTAAGTATGTCGCACCCTACAACAGAGATGAGCAGTTATACCGATGAGGAACTTTTAAATATTCGAGTTACACAAGGGCTAACAGTTTCCCTGATTGAGACTGAAGTTGTAAACGAGAAAGGTCATGTACCTTGGGATGGCGAAACAATGGGCGAATTACGGGTTCGTGGACCATGGATTGCATCTGAATACTATAATGATGAACGGACAAACGAAGCATTCCGTGATGGATGGCTTTATACAGGCGATATAGCCGTTTTGACAAAGGAAGGCTATATTAAAATTACCGACCGTACGAAAGATCTCATTAAATCGGGCGGTGAATGGATTTCATCCGTTGATTTGGAAAATGCATTAATGTCACATCCGGCAGTGTTCGAAGCGGCGGTAATCGCAGTGCCGCACCCAAAATGGCAGGAACGTCCATTAGCCTGTGTCGTTCTAAAACAAGATGCAGCTGCGTCAAAAGAAGAGCTTATTCATTCGATTGAAAATGACTTTGCAAAATGGTGGCTCCCTGACGATGTCGTATTTTTGAATGAAATCCCAAAAACTTCGGTCGGTAAATTTTTAAAAGCAAAACTGCGCGAAGAATTGAAAGATTACGAAGTTCAATCAAGCTAGAGACAAAAGGTGTGCGCGAAATTTTTATTCCGTGCACACCTTTTATTTTCCTTCTCTTATTTTTCCCCTTCTTGCTTCACTTCCTCTTCCTCATCAAATTGCTGCGGATCCGCAATTCGATTGGTCTCCTCCAATTGTTGCTCATCTCGCAGGTTTTCCATTTGCTTTCCGAGTATTTTTAGTTCATCCATGGAATTTGCCATATTTCCGTTTACAATTTCTTCTCTTTTCATGTTAAATCCCTCCATATTTCCATATTATTTTTTTCCAATTTTGAACGATTTCTGACATAAAATAAAGTATTCATCAACATTATTTATGCTATACTAAAAAAAGAGATAATTAAAAACATGAGGAGGATACTTCCATGAAATTAATTTTAATTCTTGGTGTTTGCATCGCTTTTCTAACAGCAATTTTCACTGCTGGCTATGATGGCAAACCATTCTCAAAAGAAAACTAATTTAATTAGCTTTTCATTGAAAGACAGTCGCAGTTTTTGCGATTGTCTTTTTAATTTGACTTTTTATCTTATATAAACTATATTGGTTACATAAAGTAAGTTGATTATAAAAAATAACCATAAAGGGAGTTCATATACGATGGCAACACATTTTCATAAAAAACCTAATTTATATCCAGCTCATGTACAACTAAAAGTTTCGGACTTGGCACGTTCAATCGAATACTACACAACAATTATAGGCTTTAAAGTATTGCAGCGGACAGGTTCGGAAGCATATTTAACAGCAGATGGGCAAACAATTTTAGTATCTTTAATCGAAATACAGAATGCCCAGCCCCTGCAACGTGGATTTGCAGGTTTATACCACTTAGCATTACTATTACCCTCTCGTAAGGACTTAGGAAACATTGTTCAGCATTTTGTCAATTTAAATATACGTCTCGGCGCTGCGGATCATGATGTTTCGGAAGCGCTTTACTTAAATGATCCAGATGGCAATGGCATTGAAATTTACATCGACCGTGACGAATCAGAATGGACATGGTTTGATGACGGTCAAGTGAATATGGTGACAGAGCAACTTAATTTCCAGCCGATTTTGACTGCAGCCGATGGAAATTGGACTGGTTTGCCTGCTGAAACTGTCATGGGCCATGTACACTTATCTGTAGCAAATCTAGACAAATCAGAGCAATTTTATACTAATGTATTGGACTATAATGTTGTGACACGATATGGTACACAAGCGCTCTTTGTCTCTACAGGCAAATACCACCATCATTTCGGTTTAAATACTTGGAATAGCAATAACGGCCAAGCTCCAGAGGAAAATATGGTCGGCTTAAAATCAGTTACCATCGTTCTAAAAGACGAACACTACGCTGAAGAAGTGAAACAAAGCTTAAATGCAAATGGCTTCATCGTTGAAAACTTTGCTGAAGCACCAGCATACGGCGGTGCACAGCTATTCTCAACAGTAGATCCAAACGGTTTACGCATCTTATTTACATTAGATGGTGAATAAAATAAATGCCCCTCTTAAGTAAGAGCCCGGAAACTTTTCGGGCTCTTTTTGAAACTTTCTTTTCCGTCCCGCGTATAAATAATTAATTAACTTTAACGGAGGAATTCATTTGTCACTATTTAATAAAGTTTTAGCGACTGTCGGTATCGGTGCTGCAAAGGTCGATACAAAATTGCACAAGTCAACATATATTTTGAATGAAAATATTACAGGGGTTGTCGAAATTACCGGTGGCAGCACAGAACAGCAAATTGATGCAATCTATCTGTCGCTTCATACAAACTTTATCCGCGAAATTGATGATAAAAAGATTAATGATCAAGCAATGCTGCACGAATACAAATTAAATGAGCCATTCATGATTCAAGCAAACGAAAAACGTCAAGTTCCATTTTCCTTCGCATTGCCTTCTGTTGTTCCAGTAACAACTGGCAACTCGCGTGTATGGATTCAAACAGGCTTGGATATTAAAAATGCAGTGGACCCTAAAGATAAAGACTTTATCGAGATTCAGCCGACACGTTTAGCCAGCAGCGTATTGACAGCGATTCAAAATCTGGGCTTCCGTTTGCGTAAAGTGGACAATGAGCAGGCACCTTCCTATTTGCGCCGTCGCATACCGATTGTCCAAGAATTCGAATTTAAACCGACAAGCAGCACATATCGCCGGCATCTAGATGAGCTTGAAGTCGTCTTTTTAGACCAATCATCAAACTCCATCGAAATTTTATTGCAAGTCGATCGTCGTGCACGCGGACTTGGCGGATTTTTATCAGAAGCATTCGATATGGATGAAAGCTTCATTCGCATTACACTATTCGAAAACGATAATATTTCAGCAAAACTCGCCCAAGCAATCGAGGCGAAAATGAAGTAAAAAAATAGGGCAAGAAGCAGGATGTATGCTTCTCGCCCTATTTATTTTAAGCCGGGATAATTTTGCTGGCGCAGTGCTTCATAAATGACAATTGCCGCTGTGTTTGATAAATTGAGGGAACGAATATGGTCACTTTGAGGGATACGCAGGCACATATTCGCCCGTTCCTTTGCAAAGTCTTTCGGCAAGCCGGTCGTTTCCCGGCCGAACATGAAGTATATATCACGCGATATATCGCTAAAATCATGTGTCGTAAAAGGTTCGTCGCTATATGTCTCGATTAAATAAACGTCGCCATCTTTACTGTACTCTATAAAACTTTCCAAAGAATCATGATAAATAACATTAACATGCTCCCAATAATCCAATCCTGCACGCTTCAGCATTTTGTCATCCGTTGAAAAGCCCAGCGGACGAATCAAATGCAATGATGTATTCGTACCAGCGCAAGTACGGGCAATATTCCCTGTATTCGCTGGAATCTCGGGTTGATATAAAACAATATGGTTTGGCACTTAATAATCCTTCTCTCTTATTAATTTAACAATGCTAGCCCTTTTTCTATTTCCGCCAGCACTTCTGTATCCTGCTCTATTTTTTTTGCCGCCAATAAAATCCCCTTGGCTTCATCTGTCCCGATTTTCCCGATTGCCCATGCAGCCGTTCCTCTTAGCACTGGACGCTCATCTTTTTGCAGCACCTGCACTAAATCAGGCATTGCCGCATCTTCCTTAAAATGGGCCAACGCTAAAATGGCATTGCGCTGAATCGGTTTTTTCCCGCGCCAAGAACCTGATACATGACCGAATTTTCCTTTAAACTCTTTATTGGATATTGATAAAAGCGGCTGAAGCAAAGGCTTGGCGATTTCTGGATCCGGCTTAAATTCTTCATGAATCCAATTTAATTTTCCTTTGTTTTTCGGACAAACTGTTTGGCATGTATCACAGCCATACAAACGATTTCCGATTTTTGCACGAAACTCGTCTGGCAAAAAGCCTTTTGTTTGCGTTAAAAATGCGATGCACCGTTGTGAATTTAATTGTCCAGGGGCAACAATTGCACCTGTAGGACATACGTCGATACATAAGTTGCAATCCCCGCATTCATCTTCCATCGGTGTATCCGGGGCAAATGGAATATTCGTCATTATCTCGCCTAAATATACGTACGAACCGAATTCGGGTGTAATAATGGAGCAGTTCTTCCCGCTCCAGCCGATTCCGGCGCGTTCTGCAACAGCACGGTCCACAAGCTCTCCTGTATCGACCATTGATTTCATCTTCACATTCGGCACGCGTTGCTGCAGCCATGCCTCAATAAGCTGTAGACGTTCACGAACCGCCGCATGATAATCAATCCCCCAGGAAGCGCGGCAGAAAATCCCCCTGCGCTCCCCTTTTTTCCCTTGTGGCGCGTCCTGCATTCGGGAAGGATACGCAAGTGCGATCGCAATGATACTCTCTGCATTGTCCAATAATTTTAACGGCTCTGTACGCAGCTCGATATCCGATTCTTCAAAGCCTGACTGATAGCCTAATTGCTGCTGACGACGTAGACGGTTTTTCAGTTCATGAAACGGAGCAGCGGTCGTAAATCCGATTTTATCAACACCAATGGATGCAGCATATTTAATTAAATCTTCCTGAAGTTGATGTACTTCCATTTCACATACTCCTTTCCAATGATACAATGAACATAAATCATTGTTTCTATATAAACTTTTCTCTTAAAAATACTTAGTAGGTGATCTGTGTGAACATTTCGATTGATGATGCAATTTTTTCAGTAAATGAACAATTTAAAATTGGCCTTATCCATTATAGCAAAATTACTGTAGATGAATCTCCTCAAATGATTAAAGGACGTATACAACTTTATCAGGAAAATTTATTTCTGGAATTGCAGGAGGTGCCTGTCACGGAGCGTGCTGGCATTAAAGAATGGAGACAGCTTTGGAAGGCTTTCGGTGCTGACCCGAACCGCTATCGTCATTCTGCAGAAAGCTTAATGCGGAGAATTGCAAAACAGCAATATTTAACACCGTTCCATACAGCCGTCGATTTAAATAATTTCTTTTCATTGCAATACGAAATTCCAATCGGCATTTACGATTTGGATAATATCCGGAAAAGTATCGAAATTCATATCGGCAATGCATCGACAGGCTATGAAGGTCTAAATGGTCGCTATAATTCTTTGGAGAATATTGTCCATTCGAAAGATGCATCCAGTCCATTCGGCAGCCCTTTTGTTGATTCGAAGCGGACTGCGGTAACAGAAGAGACGTCAAATGCATTGCAGATCTTTTATTTACGTCCATCTATGGACAGTAAAGAAGCACTCGAATTATTAAGTAGCGCCGGTAAAATGTTTACGCAAATAAGCGGCGGCGAATATGAAGTGCATCTTCTTACAGCGGCGAATAAATCAATCCATTTTTAGGAGGAGTCATTTTGAGCATCAATTTAGCGGAAGCCGTAAAACTTAAAAGCATTATTACAAAAAAGATCCAGGAACGTACATCGAATATCCATTCGCTCACACATGCCATTGTCGAAAAAGGAGAGCAACCGAAAAAATCCGATTATACACTCGAAATGCTTGAAGCGGAGTTAAAACAATTACGCTACGACTCCCGCAAGCTCGATGCATTCATTTATAGGGCAAATATCGAAAATACAATACTTTTTAAAGATGAGGAAATGCCGATTGTTGAAGCAATCGAGCTGGCCAGCCAGCTACGTGCGGAAGCCTCATTTTGCAAAAGCTTGGGCACAGAGGAAAAAGAGGCATTCTTTCACAATTCCGGTGAGACAATGCTCTACCGTGTCGCTTTGTATGATCCGATGACATACCGTAATCGCGCGAATGAAATTGAAAAGGAAGCACACCGACTCTCCAATTTAATTAACGCGAAAAACTATCAAGTACAAATCGAATTCGATGACAGCAATTACTTCTGAACCCTAGGGCGGTGAGACTCCAAACTAGGTAATAACGAGCGATTTTGCATAGGCAGACAACTACACAAAACTACTGACCTTTTACTCGTTACAATGTTACCTTTAACTAATGACCAACTATTGTAAAAGCTGACAACTACAGTAATTTCAGGATTTTCGTTCGCTCGTTATTAAAAGGCACCCGCTCACATTATGTGAAAAGGTGCCTTTGTTTTTATATTACTTACCTATCGGCCTTGTATAGTGATTTAATTAACGTTTATTCCACACCCGGCAAAATTCTCAGTGTTTTTTCGTCGGCGTCCAAAATGACATCCACACCTAACGGAATTGCGATATTCGGCTCACAATGGCCGATTTTAAAGCCTGCCAAAACAGGTTTGTTTAATGGCTTTAAATAACCTTCTATAACATTCAATACATCGTCATAGCAATATTTGTCATCCGGCATATTAAAATCGCCAATGGCAAAGCCTGCAGCCAATTCAAGCTTTCTCGATAGACGCAGTTGATTTAGCATTAAATCGATTTGCTCAATCGATTCTCCTATATCTTCCAGCAAGACGATTTTATCGCGTACATCGATTTCAAATTTTGTCCCAAGTGTACTGACAATCCGGTTCAAATTGCCGCCTGTCAGCTCGCCGCGCACCATACCCGGCACGATTGTGCGCAGCGGGGAGATTTCTTCTGTATATTGTATTTCAATCGGCTGGAATAATTGCTGGAACATTTTTTTCGATAATGCATCCAGTTCGCCGCTTGGGCTTGATAGCATTGGACCATGGAATGTAACGATATTTGAAAACTCATTCACTTGTATATGTAGTGCTGTCACATCGGAAAAGCCCCATATAATTTTTGGAGTGTCCTCAATTAAAGGATAGCTGATTTTATCGATAATTCTTGTAATGCCGTATCCTCCCTTTACTAAAAAGACGGCCTTAATTTCTGGGTCGCGGATCATCTGATGAAAATCATCTAAACGTTCTTCATCTGTGCCTGCCAAATAACCGTCATATGCTTGAATTGTAGCGCCAAGCTTATATTTTAATCCAAGCTCATTCAATATCGCTAATTTATCGCCCAACATATCCATGTTGAGCGGGCTGCTTAAATTAACAAGCCCAACGGTATCGCCATGCTGTAATCTTGCTGGTCGAATTTTCATAATAATGACCTCCTTCACTTCTGTCGTTATTGTATCATAGCACCCTAAAGAAAACGAAAAGGAGTGCAGCCATTTGCACCCCTTCCATTTATTTAACGCCAGTATAGATTACCGTTACATCCGGATGATTGTGTAATGCGCTTGCAGGGAAATCCTCTGTTATGATACCGCTTCGCAAACGATTAAATGCTTCCTGCTTTGATTCCCCTGATATTAACAGGACGACCTTTTTCGAATTCATAATTGTGTTGATCCCCATTGTAATGGCATGTGTAGGTACATCATCAATTGAATCGAAATATACTTTATTCGCTTCACGTGTAGATTGTGTAAGTTCCACTACATTTGTCCCCAACGTAAATGGCGTCCCAGGTTCATTGAAGCCGATATGTCCATTTACACCGATGCCCAAAAGCTGGATATCAATATTCCCTGCTGCTTCAATTTCCGCATCGTACTCTTTCGCAGCTTTTTCCAAATTCGCAGTATCGCCTGCTGGTACGTGAATATTTTCGCGATTCATATCAATATGGTTGAATAAGTTATGATCCATATAATAATGATAGCTTGCTTCGTTTGAAGGGTTGATGCCGATATATTCATCCAAATTGAAAGATTTTGCATGCGCAAAAGAAATCTCCCCAGCTTTATAAGCCGTTACCAGCTCTTTATAAAAGCCTTCAGGTGTACCTCCTGTTGCCATCCCAAATACAGTCGCATGATCCTTCTTTAACTGTTCTTTAAAAATATCCGCCGCATTTTTACACATTTCTTCATAGCTTTTCGCTTCAATCCATTTTAAATTTGCTAAAACATTCATTCTTTTCCCTACTTTCCATGTAAAATACATGACCTATATGATTTAAATAAAACTTTTCCGATTTAAATTAGCTGCACCACTCTATTAATTTTATAGCAATTTTTTTCGATGCGCCATAAAAACCAATGCAGATTTTCTTTGTAAAACGTATAATTTAACTTTATTTATTCACAAATCTTTATTTTACAAGCTGAAACTTGAATTTCAATAACAAAACGACATTAAATAAGACAATTATAGCACTTATTGGAAAAATTGGCGCTACAGCCAAATATTCTGCCCAAATCCCGCCAATAAATAATCCAACCGGCAATGCAAGTTTCATAATCATCGAGGATGTCCCAGCAACACGACCTAATAAATGATTCGGTGTCGTTTCCTGGCGCAAAGCTAAATAAACTATATTTGTCATTGTCGAAATTGCTGTGCGAACTGCCAGTAATAGCCCTAGCATAACCCAACTTGAAGCAAAATAAAAAAGAATAAGCACAACGACTTCAACAATCATGCTATATGTATAGATTTTCCCGCGTGTATAATGGACTCGCAATGGCCCAATGATTTTTGCACCGACGAGCCCGCCCGCTGCCGATATTGTGAACATCAAACCTAACTGTTCTTTCGTAAAATGCAGCTGGTCCAGCGCATAAAATGTAAGCACCCCTATAATTAGGCTTGAAGCGAAATTTGAAAAGAAAATCGTCCATGTTTGCAGAAGCAATGAATGATTCCCAAACAACGCGACAATCCCCTCTTTTAACTCTGTTATGATTGAATTTTGCTGAGGTCGGCTAGGTGTCGGTACTTTTTCAATAAATACCGAAAGAAGCGTTGATAATATTAATATAATGACATAGCCCCATAAAAATAAATCATTGGAAATCCATAATAGCAGCATGCCTAGTAACCCAGGACCAATGATCGCGACAATCGTCGACACAAGCGCGAACTTAGCCTGGATATCCGTCATAAGCGATTTATCAAAAAACTGCGGCATAATGGCATTGCTTGCGCTTCCTATCATATATCCCGCCGAGGACATAACAAACCCCAGTATATATAGATGCCACAGTGTAAACTCAGTCATCGTCAATATACAAACAAAAATAATAGCAACAAGCGTTCTAAACAACGTTCCATATACAATGACCGTTCTTCTGTTCAGCCGATCGACAAATACCCCGATCAGCATACCGAGCAATACGTTCGGCAAAAAATCCATGATTCTCATCGTGCTCATCGCCAATGCTGACTTCGTATACTCATATAATACAATTGGCAATATAAACGAAAAAACCGTCATTGAAATATTATTTAAAAGATTGAGCATGTAAAGCTTTTGAAATGTCCGATTTTCATATAAATTCATGTTCCTCACTCCCTCTTTCAAGTGTAAAATAATAAAAGGAGAACAAAAAGTGAAGCATCGTAAAATTCGCTTCACCTTTTAGGGGGATGATTATGTTATACGAATTAACATTATATAAACACTTCGAACAAAACAGCAAAACTAAAACAACAATTGAGGAACTTGCGACAATTTGGCAATGTTCAACCCGCCATGCTAAAAATCAAATTCAATTGTTGGATAAGTGTGGCGTCGTCCATTGGGAAACATTAAGGGGTCGCGGTAAAAAACCGTCCATTACACTTTTGCGCAATAAAATCGATGTGCTCGTTGATGTAATGCAAAAACTTTGGGCCAAAGGGAAATACGAAGAAACGATGCGCCTTGCCGAACAGTTGTCATTATTGACACACCCTCAAATCCGGCAATGGCTAAATGTTCGATTCGGTTTGCAAGTGGAGCATAATCTTCATATTTTTAAACAGCCGATGTATTTTGTCGAGCTTTGTTTAGATCCTTTACGTGCGCTTTCCCGCCATGATATGCACATCATCGAACAAATACACGAATCATTATTTATAATCGGAGAAGATGGTCAACCGAAAGAAAACCTTGTTTTTCATTCATCGACAAAAGACTTTCAGCATTGGCAATTTATTTTGCGCAAAGGGATATTGTTCCATAATTTACAGGAAGTCACGGCTGCAGATGTAGTCGTCTCATTACGAAAAGCAGCTCCATTTTACAAACTGTCTTTCGAATTTGAAAAACTGGCCGAAATCGATCGCTATGAAATTCACGTAACACTAAATAAGCCGTTTACATTACTTCCCCATTTCTTGGCGAGCGCAAGATTTGCTATTATGCCCCTAGATCGGAAAGAAAATATCGGCTGTGGCCCTTTTTCTTTATTGGAGCATAATGATGAACGGATGAAACTTCAAACTTTTCCACAATATTTTAAAGCGCGCCCTTGGATTGATTTAGTCGAGATCGTCTATACAGATCACTTCCAAAATGAATGGATCCGCTATGAACCTTTTCCAGCGCACATCCCGAGCCTTAAAATCATCAATCAGGAAATAGGGGCTGAATATGTCGCTTTAAATAGCCATAGCCCTGTATTGGCCGATGAACGGACACGGGCTGCGATTTGGCATGCAATCACGCCAGAGCAATTTATAGAAGAGCATTCAAATGAAATCGTCGCATATAGTTGGCTGCTCAATGGTGAACAATTAATATTCAAACAAGCCGAACCAATTCCAATTAGTATTCCACCGCTCGTCATCGGATACCAACAAATCCGAAAAGGAGTCAACCATGAACGCGAAGCACTCATATTGCAAAGGCAACTGTCGGAAGCCGGTATTCAAGCCTCATTGAAGTGCATTAATTTTAATGAGCCACATAATAAGTTAAACGAAGAGATCGATTTATTTGTTGGGGGAATTGCGCTAGGGAAAAATATACTTCTCTCACTGTTAAGCATTTATTTATCCGAACCTAGTATATTGCTTAGCTTCTTATCGACCGATGATAAAAAAGCTGTTTTGCAAAAATTACAATCTCTTTCGGAGCAATATGTGAAACTTGATGCTTTTAAAGAAATCGAAATTTATATGCAGTCAACATATAATTTAAAGTTTTTAAGCCATCGTCAACATAATTTTTATATTCGGGAGGGCACGCCTTATAAACACGTCCAGTTTGATCATAACGGCCGTCTTGATTATCGGAGTATGTATTTGTTGAATGAGAATATAGAGGTGAATTAAATATGTTTGAACTGCTACTAAAGAAATCTCGCATCCTTTTAGCTTAATCGGTGTGAGGTTTAAGTATGGCAGCACTTCGTATATTGACCCATGAAGATATTGAGCCCCTATACGCATTTCATAAAAGAATTGCGCAAAGAGGATGAAAGAAACACAATCGGTATATTTCATAGGTTGGCCCAATATAAAATTGCGTTTTTTAAGCAAAATTTCCATGCACACAATTTTCGAATTGAATCTTTCCAAAAAACTCCCCCAAAAATAAAAAAGCTTGAAACCGTTGATTTAAAAAGGTTTCAAGCTTTCTTTCCAAGCTCTAAACTTGTCTAGTTAGAGCCTAACGATACCGGTAACCAGGGTCGAACTGGTACTCCCGAAGGAACCGGATTTTGAGTCCGGCGCGTCTGCCAATTCCGCCATACCGGCATAACAAAAGGGATAAAAAAAACCGGATTTACCGATTTACTATAATATATGGAGGCGGCAACCGGATTTGAACCGGTGGTAAAGGTGTTGCAGACCTGTGCCTTACCACTTGGCTATGCCGCCATATTTGGAGCGGAAGACGAGGTTCGAACTCGCGACCCCCACCTTGGCAAGGTGGTGTTCTACCACTGAACTACTTCCGCATATAAAAATGGCTGGGGTACTAGGATTCGAACCTAGGCATGACGGAATCAAAATCCGTTGCCTTACCGCTTGGCTATACC